>JAIBAQ010000045.1 GCA_019695095.1 Candidatus Hydrogenedentota bacterium | reverse complement strand
ATGCCGTCGGATGACTGGATGATGCATGGATAGGAGAACTCGCCCCAGTCTTGTTCCAGCACCCGGATATCACTCCACGTCTTCCCGTCGTCCGTGGATTGAATCACTGTGAAGGGTGTGCGATCCCATTGGTCGGTGTCGTTGTAAGCCAGAAGCAAGCGACCGCTCTTCAGCTTCGTCATCGCTATCCCTGAATCGGGACACTTCAACTCCGCGCGCGTGGGCTTTGTCCACGTAACGCCTCCGTCGCTCGACGTGCTCTGAAGAATTCTCGGATGGCCCCGCATCAGACACAGCAAGTCGCCGTTGTCGCGCTGAACGACCGTCGGCTGTTCCCCGCCCGGCATCAACCCGATCCGGTTCCACGTCTGCTGCGCCGGATCGAGAATCAGCAAAAATCCTGCGTACGCTCCATCCACGTGTCCGCTGATGGGTAACGCGAACCGTCCGTCGTTGAGCGTTAGCGGCGCATTTCGAGGCAGCCACGCAAAACTGTCCGGCATCTCCGAATCGGTACTCCACGTCTCTCCGTTATCGGTCGACGTACGAACCATCAGACGGCACTTCGACCAGCCCGACCCTCGGCGCGTTGGCCTGCTGCCTTCCATACGGCCCCACACGATCCACACGCGTCGATCCGGTCCCGTGAAGATGACCGCATTGCCCGGAGGAGCCTCCGGGTTTTGTAGAAGCCGTTGCGGCGTCGACCACACTCTTTGCCCCTTGACCAGACGCGCCATGTAGAGGGCCTGGTCTTCCGCCGACTCGTAGCTGCCTGCGTACCACAGGCACAACAAGTCGCCATTCGGCGCTTCCGTGATTGTCGAGCAATGATGCACCGCAACGCCGGGTATTTTCGTGAAGATTAGTTCCGATGAAAACGCGAAAGATCCATAGGGATCGGGAATCTCCCGTTTGGGTCCGGGTTGATCGATAGCCGTTCCCTGTGCTTCCGCTTCGGTTACTGCGATCGGCTTGCGCCCCAGCAGCGATACAATTGCTGGTTCGAGTCCTTTCTTTTCCGAGCCCAAACCACCGTGGTAAAGGACCTTGCCTGCCTTGTCGAGCAGAAAGAACTCAGGCGTAACCTTCGCCCCGAACTGATTGGCAACGGCCCGCGCCGGATCGCGGTAGATGGGGAAAATACACCCGCCGTTCTGCTGAAACGTGCGCAGTTCCTCTCCGCTTTCCTCGGGATTGGAGCATACCCCCACGAAGAGGACTTCCTCCTCGCGATACTTTTCGTGGACCGTGTTAATGGCCTTGATTTGGTCCGCGGTTGCGAGGCAACGCGCCGACAAGAACACGACGACGGTCCCATTCCGTTCCGCGTAATTGTCCATTGTCCGCGCGTAACCGTCGAGTGTCTCTAACGTCACCGGCTCGGCAATCTCTCCCACGGACAGCGCATGTGCGCCAGACATGCATGCAAGCATACACAATGCAATTCCACTTCCTCTGAACATAGGACTAGGTCTCCTTGAAGCTATACAAAAAGCGGTCCGCCCAGCCTCTCCGGTTCATTGGAAGAACCGAAGGGACTGGGCGGATTGTATCCCAACCGCCCCCAAAGTCTATACGGGCTTGCAGGTCCTCAACAGACCATTAGAGTAGGCTGACCAACTCCGCCATGGTTGTGAGCGCCTGAACAAACGTCGTGCAAATTGGGAATTTCCCTGGATACTTGACGAACGATACGTGACCGTCCATGTACAGCACATTGCCACCGCCGGGAACATGGTTGTAGGAAGGCTGATCGAAGTAGCCTGTCGAGTGGGTGATGTCCCACATGATCGCGATGTCGCTCTGCGCTTGGTTCGAAGCGGCGGGATTGTTGATGTCGGAGATAAAGAAGCGCTCGATGCCTTCGCGAAGTCTGTAGGCAGTCTTCCCGATGGAGAACTCGATGTCATTTTCGTGGAATTCACTGAAATTCTGATCGTTTGCGTAACCATCTGTGATTAGCTTTGCGGCGTCCACGGTGTAGAAGTCAGGGCGAATTGCGTCGGCTGCCGGGAGCGCGTTCTCATCTGCTCCGGGAAGTAGATAGTATTCCGCATCTATGGCCCATCCTAGGTACTGGTACGATACATCCCAGAACTCGCATGGATCGATGGTGCCACCACCACCTCTAAAGTAGTTTTCGAAATAGTTGTGAGCATCAGGGTCCGACGGGCATTGGCAGACATTCACGTCCGTCAAGTACTCCGGATACACGGCGGGTCCATCAAAGAACATGTGATTGTAGTTGGGTTCTTTTACAGCGTCGTCGCATGAATCCACATAGATCTTCGACATACTGGGATATTTCTCGCCTTTGCTCTCGTTGGCGTACATCTTGAAAACTACACCGAGCTGCTTCAGGTTGTTCTGGCAGCTCGAACGGCGAGCAGCTTCGCGGGCGCGTGCAAGTGCGGGAAGGAGTATCGCGGCCAATATGCCGATAATCGCGATTACGACTAGCAATTCAATGAGTGTAAAACCTCTCTTACGCATTGGATTAAGTCCCCTCACGTTTGTAACTGACCCCTATTGGATATTCATAAGTCAATTGGTGGGCGCACAAGATGATCGCGGCATCACCTCCTTCGTGGCGAACCAAGCCTGTGCCCGTGTAGTTCCCCAAACACCTCGGGTTAGCGTTCAAATTGAGTGTGGCGGTGACCATAAGTGGACGCGGCGTCAATACAGCGCCAACTTTTGTGTCAGTTTAGATCGGGATTGTCAATTCTGACAAGGGGGATGTCCGGACCATATGCCGCTCATGTCCCTTCGGACCCGAGACCGGTTACGCTCGGACCCGTGTCCGGAACGAATGTCTACACAAGACATGTCGTTCCCCGCAGGACATGTTCGAGGATGAGGTGTATGTGTTTCTAAAATAAGGAGTTAGCGTGGAATCGTTGGGATGTCGATGTGGGATGCATTCTGAGCTGATCGATTCACGGTGAGGGTGGGTACATCGCCAGCCGGATACCGCGCGAAGACGGACGCATCGTGTCCCGCGACCGCCACGCGAAGACGGCTTCCCTTTTTCAGAAGTACCGAAGTGGGGAAGAGGTCGAACGCAATTTCCGCCGGCTCTCCGGGAACCAACGGCAACGCGTCCGCACGATTAAACGTATGGTAAGGTCCAAATACCGCATATGGCGGCGAGTCGGTCGAGACCTTGCGGTGAACAGCGCGCAACATGCCTTCCGTCAAGTACGTCACCGTTCCGTCAGGGTTGACTGCCTCCAAATACGCGAAGAATGCGCCATCCGATGCCGTCGAAGCGACATTCAACGTGATGACCGGATGCCCCGTGATCTCCGTGTCAGTCTCAAGAGCCGCGCTCGTATAAACCAACAACTTCGCATCCTGCGCAGCGCGATCGGAATACACCACGTCTTCACCATCGGCCTGGGTTCGCCAGCGATTCGAATTTCCGGTCGTCGCCGTGAAATCCACCGTATACGTGTCTGCGCCATTCGGATCTGTGGGCGCGGTCCGAGACAGCCCTCCCTCGGGCGCAAAATACCAGCGTTCCATCCGCGTACTAGGCAGAGGCCAAGCCGGAGTCTTCTTCCACTTACCCTCTCCCATGGTGTAATACCGGACCTCGTGCATGGCCGCACCGCTCGCATTGTCCTTGAGGTACGCGTCGAAGAAAGCCAGATACTCAGCGAGCCGCTGCTCCTTACCCGGCTGAATGGCCGCATCCACGGGCTTGAACGGATCGACATCCGTCTTGCCACCGTGGCTCCATGGGCCAATCACGACAATCTGGGGGTTCTTAAACGTAGCGAATCTCGACAGCGCCCCGCGTGCCGTGCCGGCATCAAGCCAGCTCGCGCTGACATACATGGGCGTGTTTGAACCCTCAATCGCGCTCCGAAGCCCGCAAGGGCTCAAGGCATCAAACGCGACGCCGGTCGCGCCAAAAGGATCGTCTCGGAATTCGAGTTTGCGCCCGGCTTCGTAGATGTCCACATTGGCCGAGCGCTCTTTGATAGCCGCGGCGAGCTGAACTCCTTCCGGGTCTTCGTCCACGCGCTTCACGCCCGAAATCACCCGCTTGAGCATGTCGTAGTCTTTGTTGCGGTATTTTGCGACGGCGACGAGATCATTGGTGTCCAGCATGCGGGCGCCGTCTCGCCAGAATCGAAGAAACCAATCATTGAGGACACCGCCCGGCGCAATGTTGTCGACCCACGGGTCGAAATCGCTGTACAGCGGCGCGGCCGCTTTCAACGCCGGGCGCTTCAGCCCCACGACCAACTCCGCGGCGGTACCGTCGTATTGGATACCGAGCGCCCCAACCTTTCCATTCGACCACGGCTGCTTGGATATCCATTCCACGATCTCGCCGAAGTCGGAGATTTCGTTTGTCGAGAATGGTTGCGTGCGCACTCCGAAAGACGCGCCCGTCCCGCGCGCATCCGCGTAGACGATCGCGTAACCGGCCGCGCCCACCGCGTTCGCCTCTTCAAGGTTGAAGTCATCGGTGGGCACCACTCCCGTGTACGACAGCAACTTCATGGCCCCGGTCTGTTTTACCAACCCGATGGCGCGCCAGTTGGGGGTATGTTTCACGATAGTGGGCACGCGCTGTCCTGGTTCTAGCGTCGCCGGAAGCCAGACATCGATGGCGATCTTGACCCCGTCGCGCATGGCCACGTACAAAGCTTGATTTCGTGGCAGCCCCGCGGGGGTGGGCACCAATGTCTCGCACCAGGCAAGCGCGGAACACACAAGTGCAACTGCAAGCATACGGCACACGCCGCGTGCGGAGCATCCTCGGAACGACAGAGTCATGGAAAGAGAAATCCTGTACTGAATGGAGCTTGCGCCCTACCCTTGAAACCTGCAAAACGCCGTAATTCTGACGGCGCGTTGGGGGCGTGTCAAGAGCCGCCGGATGCTGCAATACCGTTATAGGGCGCTCGAATAGCGGGGGCCGGGTTAGGCGCCGGATTCGATGACCAGCATCGCGGCAACCACGAGCTTGGGAATCGCGACATCAACGCGTGACCCGGTGCCTGACGCTGTTGACGTGAATTCTATGCTGCTCGAAGGAGTCTCCGCGTCTGCGCTGGAGAACCGTACTTCCTTTACGCTGGGAAATGGCACATACACCGATACCACGAGGTTCTCTGCCGGAGTGACAAAGTCTTCAAACGATGACTTGCGCTGTACGTTCAGGTTGTAGAGATGAACCACGCTTACGGTGGACGTGTCGCGCGCAACCGCGCGTACGGTGGCAGGCCCCGTCATCGTCAGCGATGGCGTCCCGATCGCCTTTCGAACGGAATCCAACCACGTGGCCGATTCCGCGGTTACCACAGGCTTACCGGCGGCTTCCAGTGCCCGCAATACATTGCTCGCAGGCTCGGCAGCCACTTCTTTGCTTTCAATCAACGTGACACGAGATTCACCCGCACGCTGCTCCGTGAAGTCGTCCTCGCTGAGCACCTCGAACTGGATGTTGGCAGCGCGCATTTCGGCGGCTAGCCTCAATGCGACACACTCGTCCGTTTCAATCCACCGCTGGAACGGCAAGTAGAGACACACATCGCGGCGGGGAACCGACGCATTGAGAAGGTCCGTGTGCGACTTCAACCAATCCGCATACGGCCGCACGGCGGAGATCATCCCTGGGCGCACGTCATCCGGCCATGTTGACCAAAGCATGTACGACGCTTTGTGCGCCGCCGCCTCGGCCATGGCGAGCTGAACCAGGTGCGCCGGCGTGTGGTAGTCGCCCTCTGCAATGGTCACCGCCACCACCGGTTTGTTGTGAACAATGGATTGCAGCAGGGTGTACGTGGGCCCGTACTCAATCGTCTTTCCGTCGGGCATGATACGTGGCTGAGTCCCCGTGTCCTCGATAACGACGAAGTCCTCAGTCTTGCTCATCTCATGGATGTTGTAAGCGAACCCCCGATTCTGACTGTAGAACACGCTCGGCGAATTCAGGCTGTTGTTGGCCGTAATCACGGCGTTCGGGTTAATGGTGCGCGCGTAGTCGCGGATTTCCTTGAAGAAGTCTCGGGCAATCGTGCACCGATAACGCTTAAATTCGGTGGAATGATCTTGGGCCAACTTGCGCAACGCCTCAACGGACCCGTCTTCGGGAACCTCTCCTTGTTCGCGAAGGTAAGACGCGAAACCTTGCATGCAGTGCACGCAATAGCAGCCGTTCTTATGCACAGTAGGATTGTCGAAGAAGATGCCGTCGTGCCCCGTCTCAAGTTGCACGCGAACCATATACTTCTCATAGGAGCGCCAATCCGGGTTGTTCATGCAGGCGGGCTGGTATTCGCCCCCGTACCAGGACGCCAACGGTTTGCCGTTCACGTCCAACTGAAGCCATGTGTCCGGCGTGCTACGGAACTCCGCGCGCTGTTCCGGTGTCCAATTCTTTGCGAACGTCTCAAGACCCACGATTGACGTCGAACACAGGTAGCCGAGAACCGTTGGAATGCCCAGTTCCTTGGCGTGCTTTGCGTATTCGGCCTCTGCCTTTTGCCGCTTCGCCCATTCGTCGGAGGGCGGCAGGCCACTGTACCCGTCGCCACCCAACCCGCTCGCGTAGATGATCGTGACGCCGCATGCGGCAGCAGCTTCAGCCTGGTGTCCGAACGCATGCAAGTGATCGAAGGCGTGAAACGATGCTCCTACCCGCAAATCCGGCGCATTCTGCGCATACCCGACGACGGAAAACATATACATGCCGATAGCAGCGAACCAAAGCCCCGTCCTCATGTGGCTACCCCTTCTGCATAATCTCGCCTACGTCCAACACATAGATCTGCCGCTGACCCGCGTGCAGCGAATCAATGCTGACACACCGACCGTCTCTGCTCCAACGTGGATGCAAATCGCACCGAAACTCCAGATCCGAAACCTGCGGATGAAAGAACCGTCCAAACTTAATCAACTTCCCGTCCGCGGGCCGGTAGAGCATGAGCATGATCATTCGCTTCGCATCGGGATACGTGTCGGTCAGTATCCAATTGCCATCCGGCGAATACGTACAGTGTCCGTCTACTTTCAAAACGTCTGCCCCGACGGTCTCCACATTCTCCGTCTTGTCCGTGTATATGTGGAACTTCGCTCCGTCCGCGGGTTCTTTCGACCAACCCATGAGGATCGCCGGCGTCTTCCAGATGTAGTGCGAAACCATTCCGTGATCGTTGAGACAATATAGATCGGAACCATCGGGATTCGCGGTGAACAGGCTTGTCGAGCGTCCATTCCTGTCCGTCGTCTTCAAGAAGGCGCGCTCAAGAAACGAGAAGCGCGTGCCGTCCGTGTTGAACAACAAGTGGTTGAACCAATGCTTCGTATCCGGATTTGCGCCCGTCGCAATCGCTGCCGTCCGATCGAGTGAGATGATGAGTTTCGATTCCCCAGTCTCCAAATTCACCGAGTAGATCCCATCTTCAGCAGGATGAGGGTCGTCTGCCCACGGATCGACCACGCCTTTGTATCCATATCCCGGACGCGTGTCATCCAATCGCGCAAAAGGAATACTTAGTCCGATCTTCCCATCGGGACTGACACAATAGACAGCGCGCGGAAGCGTGCGCGATTCTCCCGTATTCAGATCCTTGATGATGGCGACGTAATGATCCCCCTCGCGATCGTTGTAAATCACCTTCGAGTCCGATCCCGGCAGCCATTGCAGCATGCAGCCCTGCTGCCAACACCACGATCGGGATTCGCCTATCTGCGTCCACGTATCGCCGTTAGCCAGATCGATTACCCCGAGACGAATGACGTCATCCGGGGTAGGCTTGCGGCCCTCGAAGTCGGTCTCCATGCCCAGCAACCGCTGATTCGTTGAGTCAAACTGTAGCTTGTCGTAATAAGCGAACCAATGCGCCTTGGGTCCGTGCGTTACGGCTCTGATTGGGACGATGACGTCTTCTGTCTGAGCGTATGACTCTTGCGCATACGCTTTCACAGCCGCCAAGACCGTAAGCGCCAGCGAACCAAAGACTGCGAACTTCTTCATGACCCGCCCCCTATACGTCGCGTCTCTTCGCGTGCTAGACTAACTTCACTCGCCGAACTCGGCGGGGCTGCAAGGCAGTAGAATTGGCATTCTATAAAGAGGTACTTCCGATGCGTCACTTTACACAACTCCGTCCACGCATTGCATTCGCAACGCTCGCACTATTGACAACCATCTGCCTGACGGGATGTCCTACACCACCTCAAGTCGTTCCATCGGTTGACCTGACGCTCTATGTCGGCACCTGGTACCAGATTTCGGCCTATCCCACGTTCTTCAACCGCAATCTCGTCGGCGTCACAGCAGAGTACACGCTTGTTGACGTGGGGCTTGTCGACGTTCTGAACAAAGGCTTTGAGGGATCGCTCGACGGGACGGAAGTCTCCATTACGGGGCAGGCGCGCGTTGTGGATACCGACACCAACGCCAAGCTTGAAGTCGCCTTCGACTTCCCGCTCGGACAACTCCTCAAGGGCGAATACTGGATTGTCGATCTGGATACGACGTTCTACCAATACGCAGCCGTGTCGGATTCCAGGCGCAGTACCTTGTTCATCCTGTGCCGGACTCCCCAAATCGATCAGGGCGTCTACGACGGCATTCTCTCGCGCCTGGAAGCCAAAGGTTTCGATACCAGCAAGCTGATCCTGACGCCGCAACCTTGATCCATAGCCGAAAAGGTCTACGCGCGCTCCGGCATATCACTTACGGTACAGTGAGTCCGAGCCGTGCGCACGCCAGACGTCTGGGTTCTCCTATGTCAATCGTGCCACGCGCACGACGGTATTCGTCCCGTAGGGGAACCCTGTTGTCTCTAAGGTGAACTGTCCCGACGCGGCATCCTGTTCGAACTTGAGCACATCACCGGTGTCGATCCACTCCGCCTTGGAGATGGACTTCGTGAGCCCGGCGAATTTTCTTGGACCCGGCCCCTGCATGTCCGCGGTCACGTGCGCATTTCCACTCACGGAGAGGTCGTGCACGAAGAGATACGTCTTGCCGTCCGCTTCCAACGCAAAGTCCTTACCTGCCGACGTCACGCCGCAAGGCTTTCCGCTGTAGATGACTTCTGCATACAACTTGAGCCAATCTCCGGTCCTGATAACAGCGGCCGTCTCATAATCCGGCAACGCGCCTTCCGCGGTCGGGCCGATGTTGAGCAAGTAGTTCGCCCCGACTTTTCTGCACGCGCACAGATTTGTGATGATTTCCTTCGGCGACATGTAACAGAAATCTCTGTACCCGATGCCCCAATGCATGTTCATCGTCTGGCACATCTCGGCCGCCAGATACTTCGGCATCCCTCGACGATCCATCGGCGTGGGGTGACCCTGCTCAAAAGTCACGCAATCGATCTCCGGATTGCCCACCGCTCCCCGCGCGTGCAGCCCCGTGTTGTTGATGATCATGGCCTCGGGCTGATGCTTTCGGATCATTGCGTAGAGCCGATCCTCTTTCCAGTCCGTGCCCTCTGGCTTGCTCCAGTTCCCGTCAAACCACAGCCCGCCAATCGGCCCGTACTGCGTGCAGAGAATCTCGACCGACTGCAGCAAGTAATCCAGGTAGGCATTGAAGTCCTTCTCGAAACTCTCCTGATACCAATCCAGCGTCGTGTGGTAGAAGAAAGGCTTGATGTCCATCGCATTGCAGCCCTTCACAAAATCGGCAACCAAATCGCGCTTCGCCGGCGAATGCACCGCGTCGTAGTCCGACAACCCGCGCGTGTCGTAAAGACTGAAACCCTCGTGATGCCGCGTCGTAAGCGTGATGTATTTCATCCCGGCCTTCTTCGCGGTCTGCGCAATCCTGATTCCGTCAAACTCCGACGCCGTGAACGTGTTTCGCAGCTTCTTGTACTCTTGCGGCGGAATCTTCTCCATGTGCATGACCCATTCGCCGCGTCCCAACTGCGAATACAGTCCCCAATGCAGAAACATCCCGTATGCAAGCGATTCGTACTGCGCAACACGCGGTTCCGGTTTAGGCATCTCCATACTCGTATCGCTCTCCTTCTTAGTGTCTTTCGTGACCGCCTCTTCCGCCGATGCGGCACTCGCAAGCACAAAGCCCGCCCCAAGTCCTTTCAATACATCGCGTCTCGAAGGTTTAGGTGGTGTCATCGGTTTTCCCCTCCGTTTTCAGCATAACGAAAGTCGAGAGGAGAGTGAAGCGCCCAGACTCCCAAGGCAATCGCACCAAGAGTCGAGCAAAGACACCCTATCTCTTCAGCCCGTCCATACCGTCCATACCATTCTGGTCATCGTAACAAGAGTCTGATATTGTCTTGCCAAAACGCGAGGTGATTTCTATGCGCACGTGGTTTACCGCCGCATTCGGCGTATTGTTCGCGGGATCGCTGCTGGCAAACGCGGCTCCATACCATTCTCGCGACGAGGCACTGCGCGCAAAACTTAACGTTGTGCAGATTCCAAGTACGCTTGATGGCACAGACCAGCCCGCCCGCCTGTATGTTCCGTCCCTCTCGTGCGGCTCACGGCCACTCGTCGTGCTGTTGCATTCGTGGAGCGCAGACTATCTCCAAGACGATCCCGCGCTCGCCGTACTCGCGGAATGCGTGCGCCGGGGCTGGGTATTCGTGCAACCCAACTTTCGCGGACCAAACCGGAATCCCCAAGCCTGTGCTTCTCCGCAAGCGATACAAGATGTGCTGGATGCCGTCGAATACGTGTGTGGCAAGACCAACGTTGATCGCGCGCGAATCTATGCCGTTGGCAGTTCCGGGGGAGGGCACATGTCGCTGGTCATGGCCGCGCGCGCGCCAAACCTGTGGGCGGGCGTCTCGGCATGGGTCCCCATCACGGATTTGGCTGCGTGGCACGACGAGAGTTCGCGCCGCGGTTCAAGGTACGCCGCCAATATGAAGGCCGTGTGCGGCGGCGTCCCCGGAGCGTCGCCGGAAGTTGACCGCGAATATCGCGAACGCTCGTCCCTGTGGTTCCTCGAAAATGCGAAGGGACTTCCCATCGACATCGGTGTGGGGATTCATGACGGTCATACGGGCAGCGTTCCCGTGCATCACAGCCTCTGGGCCTTCAATGCACTCGCCGAGGCCAACGGTACACCCGAGAAGCGGCTTACCGACGAGCAAATCGCAACCTTCACTGAACGGCAGACTGTGCCCAAAGAATTGCGCGGCGAACGGCGCAATGAACCGTTTCGCGACCACACGATGCTTTTCCAGCGTACCGCCGGTCCCGCACGCGTCACCGTATTCGAAGGCGGGCACACCATCGATGTGCCCGCCGCCATGCGCTGGCTCTCCCGCCAAAGGAGAGAATGAATTGCGCCTCGTCGAACCCTACACACAGGCGGCCCGCTGAATCATCGCCGCGATCTCCTCATCGGGCACTTCGCCCCGGCGCTGCTCGGCTACTTGCAGAAAATCCCGGTAGACCGCATCGACCGTCCTCGCGTCCAGCGGACGTCCCATCGCGGCGGCGCGATGCGCAATGGCCCTGCGCCCGGACCGTGCCGTAAACACAAACTTGTGTCCCGGCGCACCCACCAACGTGGGAGGGACAAACTCGTAGTTTTCCGGGTCCTTGATGATTCCGTCCTGGTGAATTCCGGAGGCATGCGCGAAAGCGTTCGCGCCGACGATAGGCGTGTTGGGTTGAATCGGCACGCCCGTGACCTCCGCCACCCTCCTGCTGATGGCCGTGATGCGCGACAGGTCCACACCCGATTCGGCCACCGCCTTCAACGCCAGAACGACGGCCACCTGCTCAGCGGATGCATTGCCTGCGCGCTCGCCGATTCCGTTCACCGTGACTTCCACCTGGCGTGCCCCTGCTTCAACCGCGGCAACAGAATTCGCCGTCGCCATGCCCATGTCGTCGTGGCAGTGAGCGGACACGATGGCCCGGCCCTCCACGAAGCGCACGACCTCGGCGATCAAATCGCCGTATTCGTGCGGCATGGCATAGCCGACGGTGTCAGGGATGTTGACCCGGGAAGCGCCGGCCGTGATGGCCGTCTCGATGCATTGACGCAGGAAGATCCGGTCCGTGCGCGTGGCATCCTCCGCGCTGAACTGCACGCGCTCGCAATACTGCCGCGCTTGTTGAACGCAGGTTTCAATGGTCCGGATCGCGTCGGATCGGGTGATGCCCAGCTTCCGGGTCAGGTGGACATCGGAGACTCCCAGAAAGACATGGATAACCGGGTGAACGGCGTGCTCCAGCGCGCGCGCTACCGCCTCGATGTCGCCGGGCACACAGCGGGCCAGCGCCGCCACCTCGCAACGCCGCACCGTCTCCGCGACGCGCTCCACCGCCGCAAAGTCTCCAGGCGACGACGCCGGGAAACCCGCCTCGACGGTCGCAACGCCAAAGGCTTCCAGGGCTTGGGCAATCTCAACTTTCTGATCGGCGGTAATGTGCACGCCCGGCGTCTGTTCGCCGTCGCGCATCGTGGTATCGAAAAATCGCACGTGCTTAGTCATGACTCAATTCTCCTTTGCGTAACTCATTGTCGTTTTACTCAGACCAGTCCGAAACGCAAAGGCTCAAGCGCGTGGATTAGAGCGAAACAAGCCCCAAATCCATGAGAAACCACCTCCCTTCGATGTCTCGCGTAACCTCCGCGAGACCCTTGCATCGCCGTCTGGCGCGCGGTTGAACCAAATACTTGCCGGAAAAAACAATGAGGCCACGGGCCTGGGCCCGTGGCCTCTATCTGAACCGTTGCCGGTTATTGATTAGATAATTCGAGGCACAACGAGCCCGCCTTCCTCCACGAGGAGGAGTGGGAGTAGCAAGCCCGTTAACTGCATCGAATTACACATACACCGTTTCCAAAGTTGCAGAAATGATAGCACAGACGGCGCAAATTGGCAAATCGACCTGTCTGCCGAGCTGCGTTCGGACCTGCGGCGATTGCCACCGAAAAGACGTCGCCGTCCCGCAGGCATTCCCGCGAAACGGCGACGAGGAAGCTACAATCTGACGATTAGTGGTTCTTGTCCGCTTTGCATTCTTTGAACGTGGACAGGTCGCCCGCCAAAAGGTAATCAAGACAACTGCTGGGCGATGGCCCTGCTATCGCTGGCATTGATACCTTGGACAAATTCTTGATGTGACGCATGAACACTCTCCTTCACAGCATTTGTTTTGACCGTTGAGGTCACCAGATTCCTTGCGCGCGAAGCCTACTCAGAAATTTCGCGCAGAGTCAATCCACAGGGATTGTGCAGCAGAAACGGGCGCGTTATGCCGGCAGCCGCCCGCATGACAAAATGACAGGCCGCCCTAAAACAACAGTTTCAGAGCGACCTCGAACAACGCTCACTTTGGTGACTAGACGTACTTGACGCCCACTTTGCAGTTCCAGAAGCTCGAAAAATCACCCGACAACAAGTACTCATAGCAGCCGCTGAGGCCGCTTCCTGCGAGCGCGGGTGTCGATGTCTTTGTCAGGGTCTTGATATGACGCATGAGCAAACTTCTCCTTCACTAAATCCGTTATTGACCAAAATGGTCACCAGAAACCCTTGCGCCACAAGTATAGCGGAATACTACTGCTCAACTCAAATTGCATGACATTCATGGGGCAGCGGCCCGGTGCTTTCAGTTCGTTAGCGCTGGAAGGGTGACTGGCTTGCTTAGCGGCGACCGCGTGACCTGCTTGCCTTCCTTTACCTCAAAGTGGTCGCTTTTCACGGTAACCGAAAACGAATGACCGCGTAAGTTGAGCCCTTTCAAGGAAAGCGTATTTAAATAATCCGGCCGGTGCGGGGAAATGACTACCGTGCCGTCCGCATTCGGCGCAATCCCGAACATGCCGAAAATGATGCATTGCGCGACCGTCAGACCGTCGAACGTACACTGCAGCGGCGTGTCTTTCCGGTAGTCCTGACGATCGGCATAGATTGAATCGCCCCAATACGGCATCTTTTGTCCCCACCACAGGATACGCTTGATCATGTCGTCCGCCTCAGCAGCATGACCCGACTTGTACAACCGTTCGGCAATTTGCGGCGGGAAACACGTGCACGCCCCCGGCCCGCCGTTGTCCACGTCCGCGGGGTCGTAGGCCGGGTCGAGTTTGGACAGGCTGTGCAGCCCGTATTCGCCCAGGAATTCGTGGGTATTCAGATGGGAAAGCAGCCCCGCTTCGGTCTCCGGCGTGAGCACCGCGCTGTTGAACAGCTTGAAGATCTGGCAAGTGTACCGGAGCTCTTTCTCGCCTTTCTCATTACGGAAGGCGTACCACTTCGCCTGAGGGTCCCAGAGCTCAGCGTTCAGCACCTGCTTGAGCTGCTCCGCCCGCTCCATCAATTGCGGCTGCGGCTTGCCCGCCATCTCCCCGATACGCGCCGCGTACCAATAATTGGTGTAGCGCCGCCCATTCAGATCCGGCATGACGTGGTTATAGGCGTACTGCCGCCGCAACTCGAGGTGGCTGTTGGAGGGACCGTAGTCGATGAGCGCCACCGGCTTGGAGGTGTCGTCGAGGACCGTCGCATGGTACAAGACCAAGTCGAAAATGGTTTTATCCCCGACCTTTTCATCCAGGAACGCCGTGTCACCCGTTATGAGCACATAATAATATATAAGGCCGAGGATCTTTTCCTGATTGACCATATACCAAGGACCGAACCCTTCGCCGGTAAGCGGAAGAAAAGCGAAGTGCTTGGTCAGGTCGATGGATAGGAATTGCTTGATGTGTGTCTTGGACGCCTCGGGGTCGAACAGGGGCATGATTTCCCAGTTTTCCCCGAAATTCCACAGGTAGTTGCAGACGCACCCGCCCTTGATGCTGCCGGTCGAGTAGTAGGGATTCAGCTTGAACTCCGGCACGTCCCACCGGTTGGTTAACGCGTGCACCAGCGAGCGGTTGTAAAGGTCCGTAAGTTCCTGGTTGTCGCTTGAGAAACGCGGCAGTGGCAGGTTGTCGACACGAGACGCATGTTCGCTGTCGGCTTCATCAAGCGCCCCAGTCACGCCCCGGCCCAAGATGTCCCGGCAGGACTTTTGCGCTTCTACTTTTGATCCTATGGTAACGATGAAGCGGACTCTTGCGGGCTCATTCTTGCCCGCGTGCACCGTCGTCTTCCAGATGGACCCCGTAGCGTCCCACGCGCCGTCGTCTACGGGCAACACTCCTACCGCCATATCGCCTTGAGCCAAGGTCAGCAGAGTGTCTGCGATCTCGGGCGTCGTGGCCGTCTGACTCTGAGGGCGAGCGAATTCCCACGACGTGTTCCTGTCAAGCGTGCCGGAAACGTGACACTCGATCGAAAACTCGCGTGAACCGTCGCGAGGCTCGATGGTCAGAGCGACCACCAATGCCCGTCGCCCGTTCAACAGCGTGGAATCCGACGAAAACACCACTCCGTCGGATTCTCTCTGCGCTTCCACACGATGAGTCTGCCAGTAACCACCTTCCATGGCGATTGGCTGACCGTCCACCAAGATGCGCAGACGGAAATCCGAACTGACATAAGGGGGGGAGTACAGACCGTTCACGTCGCCCAAGGATTTATAGTTTATGCCTGCCGACACGAGTCCGTTGACGATTCCAAAATGGTCTTCCTCATGGGTCAGTTTGCGCAGGTCGAACGCGAACGGGTCGTCCGAGGGTGCGGCGGCAGTAGCCATCGCTTGGAGGGCATAGCTGGCGCCCGCAACAAGGATAAGCACCCGGATTCCGAGAGATGATGACATCCTTCTCATACTGACTTTGCCTTCTTTTCCATTGCCGTCAACAAACCGGTCATCGCGTTGTTAATCTCCTGGAACTGCTCCGGCTCCGCCAGAATCTCCGGAGCCGACTGGATATATGGGGCATGGACCAGTTCGTCCGAGCAATGCTGGAGCAGGTCTCCCGCGCTCTGCGGCGTGGTCTCCATGTGGAACTGAAGCGCGACGACGCTATCCTTATATATAAAGGCCTGGTTTTGGCAGGCCTCGCTCTTGGCGGCGTGGACCGCGCCGGCGGGCAACTCGAACGTGTCTCCGTGCCAATGGAATACCTCCGACTTGGGCGCCATGTGCGCGAAGTACGGAGAAGCCTGGCCCTCCGCGGTCAACTCAATGGGAAACCAGCCAATTTCTTTGTGCGCGTTGGGATAGACCCGCGCTCCCAGCACGTCCGCAATGAGTTGCGCCCCCAGGCAGACGCCCAGCACCGGCTTCCCCGCTTCGATTACCCGTTCGATGGCCCGCTTCTCGTCCGCAAGCCACGAAAACATGGCTTCGTCGTGTACGCCCATCGGGCCGCCCATGACAATCAACCAGTCGAGTTCGCTCGGCTGAGGCGCGGCTTCTCCCTGAAACAGGCGCGTAGCTGTCAGCGTGTGACCCTTTCCCTTCGCCCAAGCCTCGATAGACCCCAGTCCCTCAAATGCCACATGCTGCACGTAGTGAATTCGCATCGGTGAGCACCCCAGTCAGTGAAGTGAATGGTCCAAATCTTCGCGCAAGCATACACACACAGCCAATCCCAAGGCCAGCGTACGGTCGGCACTGAGCTTGGCTGTTGGCCAGCCCTTGGGGGTATGTGCTCAAGCCCACGACACGTTGGGGGTGGCCTCTGCCGGAAGTCGTAGGCTGGATCGGGGCAAGCCCGATTTCGACCCCCCGTCAACGAAGTTGACATGGGGTGCTGGTCTGGGTATCCTACCAGACGGTAGGTGAGGGGATGGCGGGTCCCCGTTAACCGAAACCAGCAGCGGAGGTGCTAAGCATGCTGGAAGTTCTTGCACTGATTATGTTCGTGCAACAACCGATTATGCCCATGGCCGATGGCGTGGCCTCGTTCTACTCCGTCCGAGAGAACGGTACCCTGACAGCCTCGGGCGTCCCGCTAAGCGACGAAGGGTTCACGTGCGCAATGCCGTACGGAGAATTCGGGACCAAGGTCCTGGTCGTCGCCGAAAACGGGAAATCGGTTGTGTGCCGGATCACAGATCGTGGTCCGCACGTGCGCGGACGAATCGTCGACCTGTCCAAGACGGCGATGAGAGCGCTCCACCCGAGAGCGGGAACCTTAAAAGTAAGGGTCTACCGGGTGGGCGACGATACGCCCGAGGGACCGTTCGGCTAAAAGCCTGGCAGTACGCGGACACCGTCATTCGCCCCGAAATCGGGTCGAATGACGGTGTTTGTTGTTTTCATGCCGTCCTGTGTCCTCCGTCCATTACGTCCACTAAGTCCATATCGTCCATCACTTACAAATTGAAGGCCCCCGGAAGAGGGATAGTCTTCCGGAGGCTAGGCGCTGCCGGTTAGCGCCCTAGAAACTCGCCGGTTCTATGCGGCTCACGTAAGCCAGCGATGCCAGCCGCTCCAGATCTTCCACCCTAACCTCGGCCAGGAAGGCCTTCCGCGACCGCAGCTCCGTGCGCACGCGCACACCAATCTTCTTCAACTCGTCCATGTATCCCTCCGGGAAGCTACTGACATTGACCAGTACC
This sequence comes from Candidatus Hydrogenedentota bacterium, assembly GCA_019695095.1. Lineage (NCBI taxonomy): Bacteria > Pseudomonadati > Candidatus Hydrogenedentota > Candidatus Hydrogenedentota bacterium. Next base: position 18,947 of record JAIBAQ010000045.1, on the reverse strand, counting down.
CGGACCAGCCCATTGGTGACCTTCACCTTGCCGCTCTCGTACGAACCGTTTTTGACCTTCTCGGCCAAACCTTGAAGCGCGGCATCCAGCTTGGGCGAGCCCTTCTTATCCGTCGCAGGCGCGTCCTGAGCAGTCGACTGCGGTTTCTTTGATTCACTCTCCGGGAGGTTCTCTATATTCATGCGGTCTTTGGTTTCCAGCTCGGGTACGGAAGGCATCGGTGCCGGTTCTGCCTGCGTGGATGGCGATTCTCCTCCCCGGCGCCCAGACGCGGATCCCCCGCCCCTGGCGTAGTCATATTCGCCTGCGGCTCCGGCTTTCGTCGGCACCGGAGACGCCGGGGCAGCGGCTGGTCTCCCGGCGGTAATGCCAAGGGACATGAGCTGTGTTCCCGCCGCCAAGCTGCCGCTATCGCCTTCCTTCCCGAAGATTCCCTCGTAGCTCACACCGTCCGGCATCTCGACCGGCACCTGGACGGTCTTGGGCTTGCCACCTTCGGTAACAACGCGTTCTTCGACTGCAACAAAGCTTGTGTATTGCGTCACAAGACCAAACTCGATGCCAAGCTGGGTGATCGCGCCCTTCACATCTTTGTCTGGGTTACCCAACTGCGCGCCGAGCCAATTCTGATTCATAATCGACTCCACCTGCTCCCGCGCCCACAGCGTGGCGAGCACGTCATGTTCAGACTGATCGCCGGGCAGGTCGACGTCAATGGTCCGCTCGAATGGGCCATTGGCCGTCTGCCCACGAACGGTGATCTTTCCGTTCGCTGCCCCGTCGAACCGTCCCGTCAGGATCAACGGCCGCGCAGAGAAGAGGTCCGGAATTGCGTTCGGAGCGGGCAACATGCCATGGATGCCCAGCCCGCCAAGGTCGACGGTTATGTCCGTCAACACCGGGCTCTGAATCCGCTCATGGAACCGCTTCGCCGCGTCGTCTCCCTGAGACTCCAGCGTGACGATCTCCGACGCGCCGCGTCCCGCGCGGGCCATGCCCTCAATGAGGAAGCGGTTGACCGAATTCCCGATCCCAAACGCGAACACCCGCGCGGTCTTCACGTTCTTCTGGATCGCGTCAATGATCGCCATGTCGTTGCCAATGAACCCGTCCGTCATGAAGCACACCACGCGCAACCGTTTCGGGTCGTCCTGTCCGCCGAGGGCAGCGTTGATCGCCTGCATCATTTCCGTGCCGCCACCGCCGTCCAGGTTCTTGAGGTACTCCAACGCCTTACGCCGGTTCTCCGCCGTATTCGCCACGGGCCGTTCGAAGCAATAGCCCAGCCCGCCCGAGAAGCACACCAGGTTGAACGTATCGTCGGGGTTCATCCCCTCGACGCACAGCTTCATCGTCTCCTTTGCCTTCTCGATGGGGAACCCGCTCATGGACCCGCTCTTGTCGATGACGAAGATCATCTCCTTCGGCGTCACGGTTTCGGGAGCCACCCGGTCCGGCGGTTGCAGTATCAGCGTGACAAACCCGCCTTTGTCACCGTGGTGGGTGAGGACCGCGTCGCCGATTCCCTCACCCGCCACGGCATACCGGAGGATGAAGTCACGGTTGGGGATTTCCTTCTTATCCTTCAACCGGACCACGGTGGTAGTGCCATTCGGTTGGACCTCGATCTCGTGCAGCTTCGATTCCAATTCCCGAATCGGGAATCCCGGGTCGATGTGCACTTCCAGCGAAATGTCGTGCCCCGCGCGCGTGCCTTCGGGCGTGACCGGCGGCGTGACCCGGCTCGAATCCGGCACCTGATCCGTGCTCGCCGGACCCGGCCGCAACCCCGTATTTACGTCCGGCACGATGGCGTTCGGTCCCGGAGTGGTCGGATTGCCGGGGATGTACCTCGGCCCGACGACCATTGGAAAGCTGAACTCGTACTCGCCATCCTCGTACTTCAAATACTCCACGTACGAAATCGTAATCGTGATCGTGTCGCCCGGCAGGATGTTCGCCACCGACTGCGTGAAGATGTTCGGACGCTCCTGGTCCAGCAGACTTGCCGCCTTGCCTTCGTTACGCGCCTTCTCATAGATCTGCCGCGCCTCTTCCCGCTCTTTCACCACGCCACGAATGAACCGCTTGCCGATTGCCATCGTCATGGTGTCCACCGCGCCCCGCTCCGACATCGGGAACGTGTACACCGCCTCGATGGGCTCTTTGAACGGATTGCCGAACCGCTGCGTCAGCGTGACCCGCGCCAGAAACCCCGAAATGTCCACCGACACGTCCGTATGCTCCAACGGACACTCACCCTGGGGCTTGTTCTCCTTGTCATACACCACCACGCAGCCGCCAGGGAGAATAGGCTGCGGTTCGGCCCACGCCACGCCTGCCATCACGGTCACTATCGCCGCTAAGCCGGCCAACCAACGCATCTTCCGATTCATAACGGTATCCTCCACGCTCGGGCTTCCGCCCGCACCGGGTTACTTGCACACCCACTGAGACACCGTGAGGTAGGCAAGGTTCGAGGACGGAGCATTCAACCACCGATGAACCCCGATAAAGGCATTACGTATTTGGTAGTGCCCGGCCTCCGCCGACACACTTTTCGGCAGCCGGGCGGACCAGACCGGACGGTCTCCGCTGGGGGTGTACCCCTAAACGGATTTGACGATTCAAGGGGGTGTCCCGGAAGAAGAGACTTTCCCGCAGAGCCGCGGAGGCGCAGGGAGCGGGGTGTTGCCCGAGCCTTTCAGCACAACGTCGAGTACCCGTTGTGCTTGCCGGAGAAGATACATGGAAGGAAGAGAGCCGTGTTTCTCTGGAGTGAAATTTGTCTTTCTTCAAGTGTTGCCTCCTATAGATATGCGCGGGTTCGTTGCACTCGGTTAGGAAGGGACGAGTCGCGTTGTCCAATTCCCATCTTGTTCATCATGTGAATCCTGTCCATTTAGAGTTGAAAACCAAGAAGCAGAACTTGAATTGCGGATGTGTCAGGGTCTCTCAATCCGCCCGTTCCCCGGAACTTTCAGGTTCGTACGATAGACCTATGAGCACTTTGCGATCTTTCGCGGTAAATCTCCTCTTCCCATCCTGTGAATCCTGTACATCCTTGTTAAAGATTCTTCCGATTCCTAGTGCAACGACTTCGCGCATATATATGGGATCTGTTCACGCGAGCCGGTGTTCGTGCCCGACATCTGTCGATCGTCATCGCCCTGACCGTGGCTTTGCGGTGCTGCTTTGATGCATTATCGGTCGGGCGTCGGCGCGCGGAGTCGCGTATGACCGCAACGCGTTGCGCAGAGTCCGGCCAATTCCGGAATTCGCCGTGGGAGTCTGAATGGGCAAACGTATAGCAATCGCCTTTCTAGTGGGCGTCGCATTGGCAGCCGCGTTTGTGCTCGGTTACATGAGCCACCGCAACGGACTGATTCCGCTGACATGGCGTTCGATGGTACGCGAGACGGCGTCGAAGCTGCTTGGCAATAATCAGGCGCCTGCCGCCACTCCGCGCGGTGATATGTTCCCCTTGAGGACGGCGGCAACGGCGACACCGGACGACGAGGCCATACTTTCAATCGGCTACCTACAGGCATCGAAGCCCGCCACCGAGACGTCCGGCGTGACGTTGCACGACACGGATCTTGCGAGCAAGGGACTCAACCTGTACACCTCCGGTCACGCGCCCGAGGCCGTGCTCATGGATATGGACGGCCGCGTGCTCCACACGTGGCGCCGCGAATTCGCGTCTGTGTGGCCTGTTTCATCCCGGCCCGACTACGTGCGCGAGGCGTCGCTGCAATACTGGCGCCGCGCCTACCTCTACCCGAACGGCGACCTGCTGGCGATCTTCGAGGGGATTGGCCTTATCAAGGTGGACAAAGACTCCAACCTCTTGTGGTCCTATCGAGGGGGATGTCATCACGACGTGTTCATGACGCCCAGCGGCGACATCTACGTGCTGACGAGCGAACTCGTGCAGCCTTCGTGGCTCCAGGCCGAGTATCGCTATATCGACAACTCCATTGCCGTGCTCGATGCAAAAGGTCAGGAGAAAAAGCGAGTCAGCATGTTGGACTGTTTCCGCAATTCCGCCTATGCGCCGTTGCTGAAGCGGTTGCCGAAAGAAGGCGATCTGCTTCATGTGAATACCCTGACCGTACTTTCGGGTTCGCACACGAATCTGGGTCCGGCATTTGCCGCGGGGAATGTGTTGGTTTCGGTTCTAGGTCTCGACGCCGTTGCGGTGATAGACATCGAACGACAAACCGTGCCGTGGGTCATGACCGGAATGTGGCACGCCCAGCACCAACCGGAACTGTTGGACAACGGAAACATCCTCGTCTTCGACAATCGCGGCGCAGTCACCCATTCCCGCGTGTTGGAAGTGAATCCACTCACCCAAGAAGTTGTATGGCAATACCCCGGCGACGGCGATCCCCCGTTCTACTCGGAATGGTGCGGCTCAAGTGCGCGCCTCCCGAACGGCAATACCCTCATCACCGAAACCGACAATGGGCGCGCCCTCGAAGTGACCCCGGACCACCGTATCGCGTGGGAGTTCGTCAATCCCAATCAGCTCACCGAAAACGGCGCCACACTCGTCGCCGCTCTTTTCGAAGTGGTCCGCCTACCCGAAGACTACTGCGCCTCCTGGCTCCCGAAACCATAGATTTCTCGATTCGCTCGCAACCTTCACTTCCCCGGCCTCATCCTGAATATCCTGTACATCCTTGTATAAAGTCCTTCCCCTTTCTTCAGTGCATCAAACACGCGCACATATCTGGGCAGTGTGATCATGGCACAGTCGTGTACATCGCCCCGTTGCATTTGCGCATGGATCATTAGAGTCCAGAGTGCCCTCCAATTGAAAATTATGCCCATATGCGCTACTATCAAACGAGTATTCTGTCATTCGTGATTCCCAGAGGTGAGGGGGGACTCATGGCGCTACGGCGCAACGCGATTACGGCTATCCTGCCTGTGCTATTAGCCTTTTCATGCGAACGGGCCACTCAGCAGGCTCCCGCCGATACTCCCATGTTCGGCGCGCCGCTGTCGAAAGAAGCGGAGGAATATCTCGCTGTCTGCAAAGCAGAATACATGGCAAAACAAGAGGAACTGGAATCCAAGTACTTGAAAGGCGTTAGTAGTTACGATATCGATTTTGACACAGGCGTTATCCACTTCAATCGGCCAGGGAAACCCGCACTTGCGTTCGACATCCAAGCTGTCGGTAGTGTGAGCCGCGAGTACAATAATTGGGAATGGGCCTGGAACAATCCCAGCATACCGGCGAACATCAGCCGTGAAAGCGCCAATGTCAAAATCATCGGTGAGCGTTTCGGCTTACCGTATCTGAAGGAAGGCTTTGCACCAGTAGATGACGAAGAGTTTGCCTATTACGTGAGCAGCATCGCCCTAAAGATCTCCGAGTCCGCCGGAGTCTACATTGCGAAGAGCGATAACCTGGAGATCTACCTGCTCTTAAGGAATCCCCGAGACGCATCGTAAAGCGCGACACGTGTTGCCGCTCCGCCCGTTTCGACAGGAAGACCACCCCGTCCCGCAACTCCCTCGTTTTCCGAGCGGTCTTCTGTTCCCCGGCCTCATCCTGGATATCCTGTGTATCCTTGTTGACAAGTCCCTCTCTTTAGGCAATGCAACGAACTCGCGCCTATAAATAAGAAGTGTTCACGAGACTCGAAAGTGAGATAGGGCTGCCCCGTAATCTGTGTCGGCTAGTATTCGCTGGCCGCGCGCAACATTCCATTTGCCTCCGCGCGGCGACCGGAATAGTATGGGTGTCGATCAACTGGGGAGAAACCTATGCTGAAGCGGATTGCGGTAATCGGTGGGAAAGAGGCGAAGGCGTCCGAGGAATTGGCGAAGGCCGTTAAGGGCAAAGAAATCGAGTTGGTGAAGGTGGCTTCCAAGGCCAAGATCCCGCCCGCGGTCGTGGTCGCCGTGGCCGACGATGCCAAGGCATCGCTGACGGTTTCCATAGCCGACGCGTTGGCAACGCGGCAGGAAGATTTGCTCTATCTCCTTGCAACGGCCATCGACAGCCGCGAAGAGTTGGCGCCGGGATCGTCGCTGCGGGTGAAGGAACACGCAACGCGGTTTGCGAAGGCCCTCAAGCTATCCGTGAAGGATCAAGCGACGCTCGAGCGCGGTGCTTTGCTGCGCGATATTGGCAAGCTGCGCATCCCGAACCGCATTCTGCTCAAGTACGATCTATTGACCCACGACGAATGGGAAACCATCTACAAGCATTCCGTGACGGGCGCCGAAGTTGTGCGCGACACGCCGGCCATCGCCGATATCGAAGACATCGTCCACTATCACCACGAGCGCTGGGACGGCAACGGATATCCCAACGGCCTTGAAGGCGACGAGATACCGTACTTGGCGCAAGCGGCCCACATCCTTGATGTGTACTGCGCCATGACCAGTGTCCGCCACTACCGCAAGGAAGTCCACAGCCACGAATCCGTGCTTGATTACCTGCAATCCGAATCCGGCGCGCATTTCCATCCGGAGTTGCTGAAGGTATTCATCGACGCAGGCGTGGGGCAAGTTGGAGGATAAGATATGGTTCGCACCTTCGAAGCAGTGATTGATGAACGCGGAAACGTGCGCCTTCTCGAAGCGGTTGAATTGCCAGGGAAACGACGCGCCCTCGTCACAATACTGAACGATGTTCCAGATGCGACTTACTTGGAGTGCGCTATAGCAAGCGAACACGCGCTGGCGTACGATTGGAATCGACCAGAAGAGGATGCCGCATGGGCCCACTTGCAGCAGGCTCGGTAGTTCTTGTGCCGTTCCCTTTCTCCGACTTATCCGGGTCCAAACTGCGACCAGCATTGGCACTTGCGGACGTCGGGCGCGGTGACTGGATACTCTGTCAAATCACAAGTGTCGAGTACGGGGACGCGAGGGCCATACCGTTGACACAGGACTGTTTCGGAGAAGGTTCTCTCCACAGGTCAAGTTTTGCGCGGCCCGGCAAATTGTTCACGGCACATCAAGATCTGTGCGTTGCAAACCTCGGCCATTTACGGTTGGATGTGTTTCAAATGGTAATTGAAGCGGTTCTTCAGCTTTTTCGCGGACAGGTTTCCGAGTAGTCCTGTTCGACTTATCTGGTCAGTCCGGTGCTTATTGGTTCTTATTGGTTCGCGCAAGGTTTTGCTGCAACCAATTCTTCACTCTGAGACCGCCCGACAGGTTCATTTCCCCGCTGAATCTCTCAGCGCTGCCGGATCTTGCCGGTAGAACTGGCGCAGCACGTCGTAGAGTTCTGGATGGCGTTTCTGCAAGGCATGCGGGCGTTCGAAGAAGCACTCGGTGACGACCGCGAAGAATTCGGAAGGGTCGGTTGCGCCGTAATCGTCGATGAGGGTGCGGCGATTCTGTTCCACGTCGCGCCAGAGTTGCTCGAACTCGCCGGATAACACGCGCCCCCATTCGGCCTGCGCATCTTCGTCGTCCAGCAATGGGGTGCCGTTTGTGACGCCGTCCTCGTGATCGAGTTGGTGCGCGAACTCATGAAGAATCAGGTTGTTGCCGTCGTCGCGATTTCGTGTGCCGCGCAGCGCGTGCCGCCACGACAACACCACCGTGCCCCAATCCCACGATTGGCCGTAGTGAACGTCTTCGCCTTCCACGAACTCGTCGCCGAGATTCTCTTCGACGGTCGGCGCGACAAATGCCTCCGGATAGACGAGTATGGACCGTAATTCCGGGAAGTAGTCGGTTTCGCGGTGCAACAAGAGCACTGCCGCCTGCCCAGCGACAGTGACTTTGATCTCGTCGGTCATTTCTAGACCGCCGCAGCCTTCCCAGTTCTTCTCTGCGATCAGCACCTGGACATGTCCGCGCAACTCGGCTTTCACATTATCGGGCAGTAGCGAATAGTAGAGCACGTTGTGCGAGAGGATGTCCTCCCACTCGGGCGGAAAGGGTTGCCGGCGGAGCCGATCGCGGCGTCGCCGCTTAAGCCAGGACATGCCCGAGACCTTTCATCTAGGCCGACCCTTCCAGCCACGCAAGCTCTTCTTCGGTAAGCTTAATTTCCAGCGCCTTCGATAACATTCGGAATTCTTCGCCGGAGTACGCTGCCACAAGCGGAAAGAGATTCAGCGGCTGATTTAACAGCCAGGCGAGGGCAAGTTGCGGCACCGTGATGCCCTTCTTTTTCGCCAGTTCGAAAGCGCGATCCAGCCGGTCAAGATTCGCAGGCGACATGTACGACTGGTGATACAGCGTCTCTGCGTGCTCGCTTGCGTTTGCGCGCGTCAGCCGGCCTGAAAGGAACCCGCCCGCAAGCGCCGACCACGTGAACAAGTGCAGGCCTTGTTCGCGATACCACGCACGGTCCGAAACGGACTTCGGGCCACCGATACTGATGCACCCTTCCCACGGTTCTTGGATCATCTCGACAAGGCTGAATTGCGGGCTGCTGGCAACAAAGGGTGTAGGGCCATGTTCGGCGGCGTACGTATTGGCCTCGCGAACGCGTGCCGCGCTCCAGTTCGATCCGCCAAACGCGTGAATGCGGCCCGCTTTCATATGCTCATTCAGCGTTTCGACAATGGGCCCCACCGGCACGCTTGGATCATCCCGGTGCAGCAAATACAGATCGATGTAGTCGAACTTGAATCGCGCCAGCGAATCGCAGATGTCCGCGGTAATGTCGTAGGGCGTCACGCGTTTGCGGTCGGGGTTGTGATGCGCCCCTTTGCCGATGATGACCACCTTGTCGCGAATGCCGCGCGAGTTCACCCAACGTCCCACACCTCGCTCGTTCTCGCCGCCGTTGTAAATGTGCGCCGTGTCGAACGTGTTGCAGCCCTGCTCGAACACATCGTCGAGCAACGGCATGTACATGTCCGGCTCCGCGGAACCGACCATTACCGTACCTTGAACGAGGCGTGAAACAGGTTTCGTGACACCGGAAACGGTACCGTATTGCATGCAATGTCCCCCAACTCCAAGTCTATCGCGAACCAACCTGCGCACCTTCCGCGCAACTCGCGCTCGTACGCGTGCTGCCACCCGGCGGCCGCGGTTGATCCATTTTTGTGACATCATCTTACTCGAATGGATACTTCATACCCCATTGCGCGCGGATGGCGTCCATCGTTTCCATCATGGCGAGCGTTTCATCCAACGGAATCACCGGACTCTCGAGCCTTCCCGCGCGCATGCACTGCATGACTTCTTCCGCTTCGTATTCGTAGCCGTTTCCCTTATGCGGAATCTCGCACGTTTCTTCGCCTTTGCCGTCTACGGTCAGTGTGGCCTTGGTGGCTTTCCAGAACGGGGCATGCAACTTGATATTGCCCTCGGTCCCGAGAATGAAGGCCTCCTGCTGCGTATTGGTGCGCACGGCCGACGACAGCAGCGCCAGCGCGCCCGAGGCATACTCGAAGACAATGGCGTTTTGCTCGTCAACGCCGGTGTCACCCAGCGTGGCGGTGCTGACGATGCGCTGTGGTCCGCCGCCCAGGAAGAAATAGGCGAGCGCAATCGGGTAGATGCCGACGTCAAGCAGCGCGCCTCCCGCAAACTTCGGGTCCAGCAAGCGGCTTGTTTCGTCCCATCCCGCGCGAAATCCAAAGTCCGACTGGAGCATGCGCACTTCGCCGATCTTCCCTTGGCGCACCCATTCGCGGGCTTTCACCACAACGGGAATGAACCGCGTCCACATTGCTTCCATAAGAAACAGTTTCTTGTCGCGGGCCGTCTTCACCATCTCCGCCGCCTCGCGCACGTTTACCGCGAACGGCTTCTCGCATAGCACGGCCTTGCCGTGATTGAGCGAAAGAAGCGTGCATTCCTTATGCATTGGATGCGGCGTGGCTACGTAAATCGCGTCCACTTCGGGGTCACTTGCCAAGGCTTCGTACGTGGCGTGCCTGCGCGGGATGTCGAATTCGTTCCCGAACGCCTCAGCCGTTTTCGCGGCACGGGAACCCACCGCGCTGAGTTCCGCGCCTTCAGCTGCGCGCAGTCCTCGCGCGAACTGATGTGCAATAGAACCGGTTCCTAAGATGCCCCAGCGAATCTTCTTAATCATTACAGTGCCTTTCTCTTTTCAAGTGGAGATAGGCATGATATCACAGCGCTTGAAGTGAGTGTGCGCATGTCGAGTTGTGACTATTTCGCGACGGATCTTTTGCATATTTCTGACACATCACGTCACGCGAGCAGGTACATTGAAGCCAGACTTTCCAGAAACACTTCGGAGGATATTCGATATGGTTATGCGGCTTTTGAGGCCATTGACGCTTATGGGCGTCGCGCTTGCGGCGGTAGCGGGCGATGATCCAGCCACCATACCGGTCACGGAAGTGACCGTGTTCAAAGACGGTCACGCTTTTGTCGCGCACGAGGGTGTGGTGAAGACCGATAGCGACGGCAACGTCGCTCTTGACTACCTGCCCACGCCCGTACTTGGGACGTTTTGGAGCGCCTGTTTGCAGGAGGGAGCAACACTCAAAGCGGTTGTGGCCGCGCAACGGCATGTGACCATTGAGCGGACCGCGCTGCAGTTGAGGCAACTCATCGAGGCCAATCCCAATCAGGACTGCACGATTACCGAACAGGACGGACTTTCGTATCGTGCCACGATTCAAGGTCTCCCGGTTCGCAGTTCTGAGGAGATGGAGCGGACAAACCCGCCGGGTACCGCAGTGCCGCAGCCAGTAAAGGGAGACGTAGTCTTCCTAAAAACCGAGGCAGGCACGAAGGTGCTGCCGCTCGAGCGGATCCGCGACGTGGTCTTCCTCCGCGATCCGGTTAAGACGATAAAGGAAGACGAGATTCGCAATCGGCTTGTGCTCAAGCTGGATTGGGGCGGCGCTGCGCCTGCACCCGAGGCACGCGTGGGCATGGTGTATTTTCAAAGGGGCCTGCGCTGGATTCCCAGCTATAAAATCGAACTGGATGGAGCAGGCAAAGCTCGTCTCATTTTGCAGGGGACGCTCGTCAACGAACTCACGGATCTGGAGAATGCGAACGTCAACTTCGTAGTCGGCGTGCCCTCGATAAAGTTCGCAAACGAGACGGATCCCATGGCGCTTCAGTCGCTTGCGGTGCGAGTAGTGGCTTCAACGGAAGGCGGGAACCTGTTCAGCAACACTTCCAATACTTTCTCGAACAACGTGCTCATGACTCAGGTCAGCGGCAATGGCGGCTTCAATCCGGAGAGTTCGACGGCGGGTGGCGCCGTCAATCTCGGCCCGGAAGTTGGTGCTGCAGACCAGCGCGAAGAGCTCTTTGTGTTTCGGGCAACTGGAGTCACTCTGAAGCGCGGTGAGCGCATGGTTATGCGCATTGCCGAATACGACGCTGCGTACAGGGACGTCTACGCGCTGGATATTCCGGTCGGATATACGACCGAGAACGGTCCGTCTGTTTCGGACGACGCATCCGCGCAAATTGCGCACGCACTCAAGGAGCCCAGGGTCATGCACCGGATACGTCTCACGAATGCTGGACCCCATCCCTTCACGACTGCCCCGGCCCTGTTGCTCCAGGAAGGGACCGTGCTCGCGCAGTCGATGATGACCTATGCGGCCGTCGGCGCGGAGGTCGATCTGGATGTAACCAAAGCTGTCGACATACAGGTTGCCCTCGACGATCAGGAGTCAGGCCGGACGCCAAACGCGACCCAATGGATGGGGCAGCAATTCCAGCGCATTGCCCTGTCCGGAAAGCTTACGCTGTTTAGCCTCCGAAGCGAGCCGGTCGAGGTCGAGGTCACGCGCCACCTTTACGGAGAGATTGATTCGGCGGGTCAGGACGGCAAGATCCGGAAGGTGAACGCCATTGAGGATGCCGACCCTTCCAGTACACGCGGTTCCTGGCCATATGTCTGGTTGAATGGACGCGGCGAGATTACGTGGAAGGCTACGTTGCAGCCGCGACAGCCGGCGGTACTGGAGTATGCATGGCATTACTTCTGGAAATAGGTAGTCGTTCCAAATTGGTGCGATTTGTAGCAAGGAATAGCAAAAAATAGCAAAGTATGCTACGCTGAAATCGGGAAGTGTCGGTTAAAGCGCCTGCCTTCGGGGCAGGCGCTCCTATTGAAGAGGGTCCAGCCATGAACGTGTCGCTCACTCCTGAACTCGAAGCATACATCCAAGAAAAGGTGGCGTCGGGGCGGTATTCTTCTGCGAGCGAAGTCATGCGCGAGGCCCTGCGCTTGCTCCAAGATCACGATCAGCTTCAGGCCATCAAGCTCGAGTCTCTCCGAAAAGAAATCGCCATAGGCATCGAACAGGCGGACCGGGGTGAAACACTGGATGGAGAGGCGTTTTTTGAACACTTGCGCGCCCGTGTAGCAGAGCAGTCGAATGTCGTATACGAGTAGTTTCTCACTATCGCGCCAAGCGGCAAATGATATTGAGTCCATCCGCGACTTCATCGCATCAGACAAACCTCGCGCGGCGGAGCGATTCATAACGCGTCTTCTGCAACAGTGCCGAATGCTCTCGCAGAACCCATCCATAGGCAGGAATCGAAACGAGATCACGCAAGGTCTGCGCAGTTTTCCGATTGCGAGGTACGTGATCTACTACCGCGAGACGGGCACGCACACAATCGAAATCATTCGCGTGCTGCATGCGGCGCGGGACGCAGAAGTATCGTTTCCCGAAGAATAAGCAGAGCGGTCAAATCACCCACGGTTCGCGCATGGGGCGTTTCAAGAACGCGTTGGCCTCTTCTTCGGCGAACCGTTCCGTATCCGGATTCCACGTGAGTTTCTTTCCAACCCACCGCGCGATATTGCCGACGTGACACATGTTTGCCGCGAGGTGTCCCGTCTCCACATCGGCCACGGAGCGTTCGCGCGAACGAATGCACTCGATCCAATTCTTAAGGTGCAAGGCGGTATCATCGACCCCGCCAGGTTCCGTATGCATCTCCGGTTCCGCGTCGCCTTTCTTGATGGCGTATTTGCCGCGGTCGATCATAATCGACGCGCCCTCGCCCTCGAATATCGCGCCTCCGCCAGGGCCTTTGCCATCGAGCTTCACAATGATTCCGCTGGCAAATTTGAAGTTCACAGGGCATGTGAGGCGCTTGCCTTCGACCCACGCCTTCGACTTTTCCGGATCGAGCGGTTTGCCGATGTAGATGATGGGTCCCGAATCGCCTTCAAGTTCCGGCCACACTTCGACCGGCCCTTTTTCGCCCAACGCCCATAGAATGATGTCCAGTCCGTGCGCTCCCCAACCGGTCATCTCACCGCCCGAATAGGGGGTGTACGAGATCCAGCCGTAGGGCCGTCCGTCGGGATACGTGCGTCCTTCCGCGCGCGGCAGGTAGAGGTCGGTGTGATAAGCGCGAGGCTGCGTCTGGCCGCACCACATATCCCAATTCAGCCCATCCGGCACCGGCTCTTCAGGCAAATCGCATTCCCACGGACTCGGATAGTTCGCGCCATGCACCACGCTTATCTTCCCGAATGCCCCTTCGCGAACCATGCGCGTTCCCGTTTGGCAGGTGCTCAGGCTGCGTTGTTGGCTGCCGGTCTGCACGATTCGCTCATGCTTGCGCGCCGCATCGACCATCGCGCGGCCCTCGTGCACGGTGAGACTCAGCGGCTTTTCGATGTAGACGTCTTTGCCCGCCTGACACGCATGCACCGTGTGCAGACCGTGCCAATGATCGGGAGACGCGATTACGACCGCGTCGACCTCATCGGAAGCGAGCAGTTCGCGATAATCGGGATAAAGCTTTGCGTCCTTGTAGTACTTCCCTTGCCACTCTTCGAGGCGCTTCGGATTCACGTCCGCCAGCGCGACGACCTTGGTGTCTTGGGGCAGACTCCGCAACTGACTCGCGCGCCGGCCGATTGCGATGTACGCAACCTGTACTTTGTCGTTGGCGCCGCGGCGTCCCTGGGCCGCCAAGGCTCCGCTGGTGATGATGTTCGGCGCGACGATGGCGGCTGCGCCAAGTTTCGTCGCCCCCGAAAGAAACTGCCTGCGAGTCACTGCGCGCTTCGTGTCCATGAGTCTACTCCCCGCCTAAAGGTTCACGTTGACTGCCCGTGGCATTCTACACCGTCTTGACTTCACATGATACAAAAGACACTTGCCGAACGCTGCCGGCTAGTTGCGCGGAATCTCTCGAATGAAGACGTCTTTGAACCACAAGTGCGAGCCGTGATTCTGAAGTTCGATCTGGCCGGAAGGATAGATAGGCTTCTCCCGATTCCAGTAATTCTCAAGCACTACGCCATCGACCACCAGTTTGTCATTAAGCCACACGCTCACTTTCTCGCCAATCATTGTGATGCGAAACGTGTTCCACTCGCCAATCGGATTGTCCGCGACAACCAGCGGGTCGTGCGCTCCCTTCTGGTTGTTGTACAGACCACCCGATCCGGCCGGATTCTTGTTGAAATCCCAGATCTGTACTTGGGGACTTCCTCGAAGATAGATGCCGCTGTCGCCGCCTTCCTCGATCTTCCAACTCACCAACATGTCGAAGTCCGCGTAGTCGCGCCCGGTGCACAGGGCTTCGCCTTGGCCGTCGAAATTGATGACGCGATCCACAACGGACCAGTGCGCCCGCATGCTCTCGTCCGCTTTGGCTTGAGCGTCGGCCAACTCTTGTGGCGTCATCGAGGCGCGTTTCTCGGGATTTTCAACGAGGCCTTTCCAGCCCGTGAGATCGTTTCCGTTGAACAGGGCCGTATAGCCTTTGGGTGCTTTACCCTCCGCGATATCTCCCATGAGCTCGGCGACTTTGGGCTCGATGGCCTCTGCCCACAACCGATGCCCCTGTTCGTTTGGATGTTCGAAGTCGGGCAACAAGGAACTCGGCAGGGAACCGTCAGGTTGGAGATAGATACGGTTCACGTCCAGATAGAAGACGTTCTTGCCATCGGCGGTTTTCGACGCGATCTCGTTCGCTTTGGCGAGAATATCGCGTTCCGCATCGGGTTTCTCGTGGCGCGGAAAGATCGCCAACAGCAAAATCTTGGTGCTGGGCAGCTTCTCCCGCAGTTTGTTCACAACGGCGGTCACACCTTCTCCGATCTCTTCTCCGGTGTTGGTGCTTCCGTTATTCTGCCCGATCATCACAATGGCAAGTTTGGGAGCAATGCCGTCGATGTTGCCGTGATCGAGCCGCCATAGCACGTGCTCCGTGCGGTCGCCGCTGATGCCAAGATTCACGGCGTTGCGGTCGCCGTAGTACTCGTCCCAAACGGGCTTGCCCTGCTTCTCCCAGTTCTGGACGATTGAATCGCCGATGAAGATCAGGTCTACATTGCCTTGCTTCACGCGTTCGTTCATGGCGTTATGGCGGGCCTGCCACTTCTCGCTGGTTCCGGCAATAGGCACGACAGCCGTGTTGGCTGCGTACGCCTGAGCCGTTAAACCGACTAACGCCAGAAGCGAACAGAGCAAGAGTAGGGAAGCTCGGAATTGTGTTTTCATGGGAACGATCTTCCAAGGCCCAAAATAACTGGGTCATTACGACATGGTTTGTTGCAGAGAACAAAGACACACGCGGCTACGATATCACCTTGATACCTTTCAGTCGAGGGCGCAATCCGTTCATGAACGAGCGGGCTCGCGAGTGCCATCCCGTACGAACAGCAGCAGGATCGACGCGCAAAGCGCAAAACCGGCGCCGGTGGCAAACGCTTCGAAAATCCCAAACCGGTCCCAAATGAATCCAAAAAGCAGACTGGCCGGAAGCGCGGCTATTCCGACGATGCCGTTGTACCATCCCAAAGCTGCGCCGCGTGCCTGAGCGGGCGCGAGGTCTGCCACCCACGCCTTCTCGCACGGCTCCGTCAAACCAAAGTACAGTCCGTAGACCAGAAAGACCCCGACGAGCAGCAGGGGAGAAGTCAGCATGCCGAACGCCAAGTACACGAGCGCGTACACGAACCATCCGAGCAGAATGACCCGGCGGCGGCCCAGCGTATCCGAGACCGTTCCGCCAGCGTAGGCAAACACCATCTTCACGATGTGATGCAGCGCCCAGAGTATCGCTATCCACGCCTCGGGCACTCCGGAGTTGGATAGGCGCAGAAGTATGAAGGCGTCGGTGGAATTTCCGAGCGTGAACACTAGCAGCGCCGCGAGATAGAGTCGGAAGTTGCGGTCAAACAAACCCCAGGACGCCTCGCCCTCTGTAGTCTTTCGCTCGCGAGGGGCAATCGATGGGTTTTCCTTCACGCCCACTATCAACACAACAAGGACGATGGCAGCAGGAATGGCAGCGAGCAAGAAGACCGTTCTCAGCGAGAACCCGGCGAAGGTGAGCAACGCCGCGGCAATGAGCGGACCCAACACCGCGCCCGCGTGGTCCATGCTCCGATGGAAACCGTATGCTTGCCCACGGCGGCCGGGCTCCGCAGAATCGGCGATAAGCGCGTCGCGCGGAGACGTGCGCAAACCTTTACCTATGCGGTCGAGGAAGCGCATCGTCAGTACAAAAGGCCAGCCCGCGGCCAAGCCGATGAGCGGCCGGACAATCCCCGCGAGACCGTATCCGGCCAAGATAAAGGGCTTTCGTTTTGCGACGCGATCTGTCCAGTATCCGGATGCGATCTTGAGCACGGACGCGGTGGTTTCCGCGATGCCTTCGATTACGCCCAACGCCAGCGCCGATGCGCCCAACGTCGTCGTGAGGAACAAGGGGAGCAAGGGGTAGATCATCTCGCTCGACATGTCCGTGAAGAGGCTCGCAACTCCGAGGACAACGACAGTACGCGGCAAACGGTTCATGCGCATTTCCCGATAAGTATGGCCACCTATTGATGATTGTAGATCGAAATCCCTCGCGTTGTTGACTCGACCACATTCGCTGCAATTTTGAGACTCGCGATTCATGCGCAAAGCCCCAAAATCTTGATAGGTTTGGGTACGCAACTTAGAATTGGATGTACTTGCCGGCGGGTGTTTGTGCGATTTTGCGTGCGGGTCGGTTCGCAATGCATGCGGGAAGGGGAATCCGAAATGAGTGTGTATATGCTGGCTGCCGTGCCTATGATGTTTTCTCTTGCCGCAGGTGACGAGCGAAGCCACGTCGGTAATCTCTACCCGTTCCTCAGGTCATATGCAGAAGCTTCGCCCTGTTCGTTGTCCTATCTCTCCCGGCCTTGGCCCGACACGGAGGCTTGGCGCGCGCAAGGCCGGGCGAAAATGCTGGAGCTGCTTTCCTATAGTCCTGAGCCCGTAGCCCCCTCCGAAGAAGTGATCGAGACAGTCCACAAGCAGGGCTACACCCGGCTTCGTGTTCGATTTCTTGTGACAAAGGACCGGAGCACCGAGGCATTCCTGCTCATACCCGACGGGCTGACTGGGCCTGCGCCCGCGGTAATCGCCATACACGATCATGGCGGCTTCTACTACTTTGGCAAGGAGAAGATTACCGAAACGGAAGACGCCCCCGGCATCTTGTTGAAGCATATCGAGACTGCTTATGGAGGGCGTGCTTTTGCCGATGAACTTGCCCGTCGCGGGTACGTGGTTTTGGTACCCGACGGATTCTATTTTGGTTCTCAGCGGCTCGATCCCGGCCAGTTGCCCGAAAAGTTCACTGCCGAGCTGCAGAAACACCCTCAAGGCAGCGACGCCTATATTGCGGCCTTCAACGAAATGGCGAACCGGCACGAGGCGATTGTCGCGAAGACTATCTTCGATTCCGGCGCCACGTGGCCCGGTATTCTGTTCCAGGGAGATCGCGCGAGCGTGGACTATCTGCTCTCGCGCCCGGAAGTTGATGGGAACCGGATTGGATGCGTCGGCCTGTCCATCGGCGGATTTCGCAGCGCGCACCTGCTTGGACTGGATCCGCGCATTGCGTGCGGTGTTGTCGCCGGGTGGATGACCACGTACCGTTCGCTGCTTTTCGATCATCTGGAATGGCACACGTGGATGATCTATGTGCCGCGGCAGCTCGCCTTCTTGGATTTGCCCGACGTTGCTTCGCTCAATGCGCCCAGGCCGCTCATGGTTATCAACTGCAACAAGGATATCCTGTTTACGCTTCAGGGCATGGGGGATGCCGAGCACAAGCTCGCCGAGGTCTACGAAAAGATGGGGGCGCGCGACCACTTTCTGTGCAAGTACTATGACGAACCTCATTCGTTCAAGGTGCCCGCACAGGACGACGCGATTGCGTGGCTGGATCGCTGGTTGAAGTAGCTTTTTATGTGCTCGAAGCGATGCTGAAGGCCAGGAGGATCTGCCCCAGGAAATACATGGGCAACCCCCACAGGCGGTTCAGGTACCCGGGAGACACGAAGCGCTCCTTGGCGACCGACAGATCCGAAAGGTAGAAAGCAAGCGCACCGCACGGGATCAACAACGCGCCGCCCGCGCGCCATGCTCCCACCGACAACACCAACATGGACGAAATGACCACCATGTAGGCGTAAACCGGCCCTTTCATTTCGGTGGACAGATGCGGCTTCAGCCAGCGGACGATGATCCACACGAACGGCATGAGAACGACAACCGCCATGGCCGCGCCAAACGGATGGACGCCTCGTCCAAAGAACGCGGCGATATACGCAAGGTGCGCCGCGAGAAACGCCACCAGACCAGCCAGAAAGGGCCGCTTGTCCTTGAAGATGAGCAGGAGGTCGCCCCACCACGATAGAAAGAGACCCACAAAGATGGCCTTGCCGTAGAACGAGTCCATCGCCCCGCCGATCCACGCCGCTGCCATGAATGCGGTGGATGCAATCATCTTGCAGACCCCGGAAATCACGGGCTTGCCCGCGTGGTCGAAATACAGCGTGCCTGCAAGGGCAATCGCCAAAACAATTGCAGCGACATACATAGCAGATACCTCCCCCCCGTGGAACATAGCGGAACGAAGGGATAGTAGACGGTTGAACGGCCCAGAGCAAGCAGACGGGCCGAATGACTATCAACACGACGACTTGGGAATTGTCATTCTGATTCCGCCTCCGGCGGACGAAGAATCTGGCTTAAGGC
>JAIBAQ010000044.1 GCA_019695095.1 Candidatus Hydrogenedentota bacterium | reverse complement strand
TCGAGGTAAAATCTCCGCTCAAGGTGGGCTCGCTGATCCTCGCCGTTCTCGTTAAGCAATCGTAGGCACCGCGTCATTCGGAAGATGAGTCAACGTTTTCGACGAGTTGCGCATCGTATCAAGGTGCATTGGACTGTTGTTCGCGAGCATCACGTGATATAGGCCGGCTTGGCTGAGATTACCCGCATCCCGCCAACGCGCGGCAAGAGCCTGTGAACCTCTCACCATCGTCTGCTTCATCGTCTTTCCTGTTTCTCATTTCTTGATTCTTGCACTCATTGCGTCCTTGCGCCTTGGCGTCTTTGCGTTTCCTTCTTCGATTTGTCCCCTGCCGCTCCCATAGCGCAGAATAGCGTCACAGTGCGTTCTTCGCGTTCACGCCGCTACGACCTGGAGGGGGAGTTATCATGATGTCGCGTCTTCTTGCCATCGCAATTCTCATAACGCCGTATTTCGCCGCGCACGCCGACCTGGAGATGCGCGCCCAAAAAGAAACCGTAGGCGTTTCTGTGTCCGTCTACGACGGCGAGCAAACCGTATTCACGCCCTTTGATTCCGGGCTTCGCGTGGCACAGCCTACCGGCACAACTGACGTCCTGTTTCGCGACTTTACGGAAGAAAACGGCACGCTGACCTCGTCCGAGGGAACCGCCAACGGCCTGACCTTAACGCAGACTTTTCGCGTCTTGTCGCCGGTCCTCATCGAACGCACCGTTACCGTGACGACCACGGCCGACGAGCGGTACTACCTCGATCTCGGATGGAAATGCGCCGTGGATGGCGGGTTCTTTTCCTTCATGGGCCCCGAAACAAAGACCGCCACCTATACCCCCAGTTGCGCGGGTTCCGAATTCGGCGTCGATGCCAAGCAGACCTTCCCGTTCATGGGAGTCCTCGCGGGCGACCGTCTCTATGGCATCATCGGCGAAACAGCGGGCATGTGGGAAAACCGGCAGTTCATGACCTTCGACGTGGATAACCGGAGTCTTTCATTCTGTAACGGCGACGGTTCCGCGAAGCGCACAATCATGATCCCGCGAAATATTGACGCCACCTCCGTCTACCGCGCCGTATTCGATGGGTGGCAGCATATCGAGATCGGCGAAACGCAATCGTATAAGACGTGGCTCTTCACCTCGCCTGCAAAATCGCTTTACGATGTCCAACTTGCCGCGCACCTCGCCCTCGCGAATGCAAAGGGGTTCAACCATTCTTCGCTCGAGGCCATCCTGCGTAACACTTCGTACATGTTGTTGCGCCGCAACCTTCTTCGTCCAGAGAGCGACTACATCTTCATCTCCGGCACAGGTTACGGCTGGAAACAATGGGTCTCCGACGGTTTCTGGATGAGCCGCGGCCTTGACGACCCCAAGTACGACGCCGAAGCGCAGGCCGCCGTGTTCTTCGAACGCATCAATTACGAAGACAACGCGCAGTATTACCTGATCTGGGCCGCGCTGGTGAAGCGCACCGGCGCAAATCCCGATGAACGTACCGTGGGCCGCGCGTACCGCTTTATCCGCGAGCACGAGAAAGATGGCCTCTATATTCCCCCGCGGCTGCACGCCGACAAGCTGTGCTACAAAACCTACCACGATCAACTGCCCTACGAAGACGGCGACGCACCGTCATCGAACCAGGGTTTTCATTGCGGTGCGCTCATGGCCGCGAAGGAACTCGGATTTGATGTGACCGACGCCGAAATCGACAAGGCCATCGAAGGCTACAAACGCATGTTCAATGCGCAGGGCGGATATATGGCCACGAGCCTGATGCAGCAGGATCACGTCGGCCAGGATGCCCTCTACGGCGAAGTGCTCACGTATTGCGTCTTTGGACGCAAGCTCCTGCCCGACGACATGGTACGCACGCACCTTGAAACCTCCGTGCGCATCCAGTCGCCCTACGGCATGCGCGTCATCTCCAACGCCGACGGCAGCCTGCTCGAAGGACACGAAGGTGTCTACACCAACGGTGGTTCGTGGTTTCTAAACGATGGCGCGAACTACCTCGATGGGCTCATCCACGGCATGGACCCGGCCTGGATCGACGACAAGATTATGTGGCGGCTCGAAAAGGAACTCGCCTTCATGCCCGCCTTCCACGAATCCATCAGCACCGTGCATGGCAAACCCCACGGCCATCACCTCTACTCCTGGAATTCCGGGTTCTGGTGGCTCCGCAAAAACGTCCGCGAACGCCTTGGAATGTCCGGACCCGATCCGCTTGACGCGCGGCTCGACGCGGCGCTGGGCGTCAAGATTGTCGACGGCATGCTTGTCCTTGACCCCGATTCGGCGACGCTTCGGCCTGCGCCCTGATCTTCGTACAAACAACGGGTTCCGCTTCGTATCGCGGCCACTCCGGTTTCGGTTTCGTAGCCCTTACCGCGGGTCGCGAATCAACTTGTACGTCTCTATCGAATTCGCAGGCACATCCACCGAGAAACTGGAATTCTGTACGCGTATATCGCTTAGGTCGTTTTCCAAAAGATCGGTTGTGTGGACGGCATCAAGCGCTAGCGCCGTGGAAAGTTCCACGCGAAGACTCGTGTCCGCGCCAACCGTTTCGTAGCAACGCGCGACAAGATCGTCGCTGTCCTCCGCCTTCTTCAACACGCTCATCACCGCGTTTTCCGGAGTCACCGTCACAAACGCGCACACTGCGGGCAAATCACCCTTGTGCGCCGTTTCCCACACGGCAAGCAACGGCGTATTCAGCTCAAGCCCCCGTCGCACGATGCGCGCATCCTTCCAGTCACTCGCATGCGGAACCAGCGAGTACTTCACTTCATGCACGCCATCCTCGTCCGTGCTACGGACCGGCTCCGTCGGACTCCGCAGGATGCTCAGGCGAATCGTGTTCGCCGTGATGTCGTGCCCGTAACGGCTGTCGTTGAGAAGACTGACCCCGTAGGCGCCATCCGAAATATCCACCCAGTTCTGCGCCACTTGCTCCTCGCCTACGCTCGGCCGCCGTATCGTTCCATACGGAATCTCGTAGGTAGCCTCCGGACTCGACACGTTCAGCGGGAAGCTGACCTTCACCATCTTGTTCGTGCCTCGCCAATCCACCGCGAGTTCAAAATCGACTTTGCGTGCTGCAGCATAGAGCGTGACGCGCTGCGTAAACCGCGCCAACTCGAACTGTTTCTTGATCTCAAGCGTCGCACGCACTGGGCCGCGTTCAACGAGCTTAATCTGCGGCGATTTGTCCACGTCCCACGCCTGGCCTGTCCACACGTTGTGTTCCGCTTTACCGTCCGCAGACTTTAGAAATCCTTCCGAATCGCCAAAGTCTTCGAGGACCTGAATCAGGTTCCCCTTGCCATCTGCCTCCAGCACCTCGCGCTTCTGCTCTTTGTCGTGAATGCTCTGCACACACCCCGTCGCCGGGTCGATGCGCACGCGGAAGTACGGGTTCTCAAGTTCGTGCGTGTCGCACGTCAAACCCGTCTCCGCATGGCGCGTACCCGCAGCCGTCTCGATCCAATACACCTTGTACCCGAGCGACGGTACGCTGCGCGCCAGCATCACGCACGCCAGGGTCTTCCCGCCTGCGCGCGGCGTCTCGCGCACGATCTGCACCGGGTGGCGGTTCCCCTCCGTGTCCCGTGCCTCCAATGCTTCGGGGGCATCCTCGCACTCATAAGCGAACTCGACCGGGTCCGTTCGTTCCCACGCCAGCGGATTGAATACCACCAGCGGCGTTCCCTTGCCGCGCGTGTCGATGCGTGCGCCGATCGCCTTTAGACTCGCATCCAATTCGGACTGCGCCATCTTCTCTATGTCGCGATACCGTCCCAGCGCGTCTTCTACCGACGGCAGAATGTCCGTACCGGAAATCGTGTCGTGGAATTGGTTCAGCATGACCTTCTTCCACGCGTCATAGATCGCCGCCTGCGGATATTCGCGCACGCCCAACCGCGACGCAATCGCCGCAAACTTCTCTAGCGTCATCAACGTCGCCTCACTGCGCCGGTTCCCCTTCTTGATTTCACCGACGCTTGTGTATGCGCCCCGTATCGTCGGCACAAGTTCGTTCCTAACCACCGGGAGACTTGGCAGCTCGCGCAACACCGATTCCACAAACTGCGCCGGCGTGCTGAACGTCATCTGCGGCGGCATGCGGGCCTCATCTCTTGACGTTTCGCGTCGCGCCATGACTGCGTGCATCCGCTCGATGTCCGCGCGAATCGCGCCACCCCCGTGGTTTCCCTCGCCAATCAACGTGATGGCATCTTTCGCGCCGTATTTCCCTTTGATGTGCGATAACTTCGCCTCGATTTCCTGCTGCGGCGGCAACGAGTCTCCGCCTACATCGATGGGTTTGTACGCAAACACCCGGCTGCCGTCTGGCCCTTCCCACCAGAACATGTCATCGCCTTGGCCGCGCGGTCTGCTGAACATGTAGGAGTCCACGCCGCACTTCCTCAGAATCTGCGGCAACGTCCACGGATGGGTCCATGCATCTTGCACCCAGGCCGTCTTAACGTCGATGCCAAACTCGCGCAGGAAATAGCGCTTCCCATACACGAACTGCCGCACCAGCGATTCCCCGCACGGCACACATCCGTCGAACTCGCAATACGACGCGCTGCCAATCGCAATGCGGCCATCCGGCTTGCTCGCATTGGGATTCGGCAACCGCTCCCCAATGGCCTTCGTGCGATGAGTGTATAAGCGCAACTTGTAGAACAGTTGCGGGTAGGCGTCTTCCAGCGGCTCGATGACAGGCACCTGCAAATACGTGAACGTGTAATCGGGATACTTCTCCATGTTCCCGAACACCGTCTCCAGCGTATGCGTCGCGACGACGTGCAACGTCTCCGGGTCATACCGCCACCACCACGCCAAATCGATGTGCGCCTGCGGGATCACATGCAGGGTCATATCTCCAAGCGACACGTCGGACTCGGCGCTCGCCGCATACGACGTGAGTACTGCAACAATCGCAAAACCGAGAAGACAACGCCGCATACAGCACCCCCAAGTGAAGTAATAGGTTCGATTCAACCGTGTATTGCTCATCTACACTCGTCTGTGTTTTCCAGGTGACTGACGTTCGCGAATTGCCGCGCCATTCATCTCCCATATCTGAAATTTCAAATTTGAAATTTCAAATTCTTCTCCCTCTCATCCTACTCCAAATGCTTCATCGCTTCGCGCTTACTCAATGGCGACAGCCCCTTCTCGTGCCGCGCCACGAATCGCCGCACCCACGCCGGATCTGTTTTAGCGTACTCCCGCAAAACCCAGCCAATCGCCTTACGAATGAAAAACTCCTTCTCGTGCATTAGCGCCACTATCGTCTTCTCGAGCAGCGCCGTGTTCGTCTCCTTCTTGTGCTTTAGGTGCACCAACAATGCCGCGCGCCGCACCCAGAAATTGGGGTCCGTTATCCAATGCTCAACGGTTCTTTCGTGCGCCCGATTGCTGCGTACCAGTCCCCCCAGTAACGACGCGGCTATTCCATCGACCGTATCCCAATTCGATGCGCTGTGCAGCATCTCCTCATACAACGGAAATGACGCGTCCGTCCTGTACGCGCGACACGCCTCCGCCAAGTCGACAGCGAGGTACATTTCCTCCCGGCTTTTGCCATACCACAGGTCGCGCACGGCCGCTTCGTATGCCTCCTGACCTTCGATCGGGTGCTTCTTCAATGCGTCTCGCAACAGCCCGCGACGCACGGGCGTCTTGATGCCGTAGAAGAACTGCGACGTCTTCATATACGCCTGCATGCCCACCGCAATTTCGGGATCGGCATGCACACGAAGCGCTCTCCTCAGGACACCCGCGATTGCCGTTGACATACTCGGTTTACTCCTTCCGTGCGTTTGCAGTCTGAGTCTGCAAGTCTCTCCCCTTCCAGTCTAGTCGGGATCTAACTCGAACGCACACTGTTTGGGTAGTACCGTCTTCTCTTTTGCTGCAAGCATCACAAGCGCACCGATTACGAGATAGGTCCATGTGTGTTGGCGGGTAAACCGGACTACCTTCTCGGTACCCCCTTGACACCCGGCACGAAGTGTGGTTGAATACTGCTGAAAAAGATTTCAGATTTGTTCGGGAGGCGGTTATGTCAAAAGGATTGACGCGGCGCCAGTCGGAAATCCTCCAATTCATCGTGGAATGCATCCGTGAACGCGGAATGCCCCCCACGATTGCGGAGATTGGCGAGGCCTTTGGCATCGCATCGACCAACGGCGTGAACGATCACTTGGTCGCGCTGGAGCGCAAAGGCTACATCGAGCGCTCATCCAAGGCGCGGTCGATTCACGTGACGGAGAAGGCATCGGCGGGGCTATACGTCAGCGAGGTGGGTATCCTGCCGATGGTGGGGCGCATCGCCGCCGGTCTGCCGATCCTCGCGGAAGAAAATGTCGAAGGCGGTATTCCCGTCGCATCCTCCTTGGCGCGCCCAGGCGGGTTCTGTTTGCGCGTGCAGGGCGACAGTATGATCGAGGACGGTATTCTCGACGGCGACACGATTATTGTCGACCCGACGGCACGGCCACAGATTGGGGACGTTGTGGTTGCGCTCGTGAACGACGAGGCAACCGTGAAGCACTATCATCCGCACGGGGCGGTCGTGGAGCTTCGTCCCGCGAATTCCTCGATGTCTCCGATGCTCTATCCCGCGCAGTCTGTACAGATTCAGGGTGTGGTTGTCGCGTTGCAGCGCACAATTCGATAGGGACTGGCCGGACTTCGGCGGTACCTGCAGGGGGCTGACATGCGTGTTGCGCTACGTGTGCTTTTGACTGCCATCGCCGCTTTCGTATGCGCGGCCTTCGCGCAAGAGATCCCTTCGGGCCCGTTCCAGCCGAACTGGGACTCCCTTAAACAATACAAAACGCCAGAGTGGTATGCCGATGCCAAGTTCGGCATCTTCATCCATTGGGGCGTGTACTCCGTGCCGGCGTATGGCAATGAATGGTATCCGCGCGATATGTACAAGCAGGATACCGAGACCTTCCGGCATCACGTGGAAACGTATGGGAAGCAGTCCGAATTTGGATACAAAGACTTCATCCCGCTCTTCACAGCCGAGAAGTTCAACGCGGACGAGTGGGCATCCTTGTTCAAGCAAGCGGGCGCGCGCTACGTGGTGCCGGTCGCGGAGCATCATGATGGGTTTGCGATGTACAAGTCGGAACTCACGCACTGGAACGCCGTGGAATTGGGCCCCAAGCGGGATGTCATCGGCGAACTGGCCGCAGCCGTGCGTAAGCAGGACATGGTCTTTGGCGTGTCCTCCCATCGCGCCGAGCACTGGTGGTTCTTCAACGAGGGCATGAAATTCGACAGCGACGTGCGCGACAGCCGCCTCAGCGAATTCTATGGTCCCGCGCAGTCCGACAAGCTTCAACCTGACAAGGCGTTCCTGGACAACTGGTATGCGCGGTGCCGAGAACTCGTCGACGCGTACCACCCTCAGGTGATGTGGTTTGACTGGTGGATCGAGCAACCCGCGTTCGCGCCGTATCTGCAACGTTTCGCGGCGTATTACTACAACCGGGGCGCGGAATGGAACCAAGGCGTGGTCATCAACTACAAAAACAAGTCGTTTCCGCCCGAAGCGGCCGTGCTCGATATCGAGCGTGGAAAACTGGGGACGACCAGCGAGCGTGTCTGGCAGACAGACACCTCAATCGGCATACGGTCATGGGGATACGTTCGCAGCGAGATCTTTCGCTCGGTAGACTCGCTCGTGGATGACCTCGTCGACATCGCGAGCAAGAATGGCTGTCTGTTGCTGAATATCGGCCCCATGCCGGACGGCACGATTCCGGACGAGGCTAAGGAGCGTCTGCTCGGGATAGGCGAGTGGTTGCGCATGAATGGCGAGGCCATTTACGGCACGCGTCCTTGGGCCGTCTATGGCGAAGGTCCCACCAAAGTGAAATCGGGCTCGTTCACCGATACAAAGAGCGGGCGATTCACGGCGGAAGATATACGCTTCACGCGCAAGGGCGACGCGCTTTACGCGATAGTTCTGGCGCGTCCCGAATCGAAGTGCCTCATCCATTCTCTCGGGAAAGAGGCCGCGCCGGATCTCAAGATCAAAGGAGTCCGGTTGCTGGCAAACGATAAGCGGATTTCGGCCAAGCGCACGAAGGAAGGCTTGGTCTTACGCATCCCGAAGGAACTGCCCGGAGACTACGCCTTTGTCTTCAAGATCCTGTTGTGAGGTGCGTCACTCTTGCCCGTAGAACCACTCGATGGCGTCGGCGATGTCGGGGTAGCTGGCCACAACCGGATCGACGCGGAGTCCCGAGGCGAGTTCGACGTCTTCAATCGCGATAAGGTCGAGTGGATTTGCCATGGCAAGAATCAGCATCTCGTCCGACACGCGCACCGGAATGCATACATGGTGCCGCGCAAGACGCCCACTGATTAGTCGCACCGCGGCATCTTCCATCAGGTCCGTTTCGAGCCTCAGATAGGGCAGTTTGAGCTGGCACGCCAGCACTTGCGCCACCACGTCATCTTCGGTGAATCCCAGCTCGACGAGAATCGAGCCCAAACGCCGCTGCGGTTGTTCCTGCTGCATGCGCAGCGCGGTGACAAGCTGTTCGCCGCTCAAAATCCCGGAATCGACAAGTATTTCGCCCAGCCTTCGGCGGCGGCCGTCCGAATCGAAACCAGACAAATTCAACGAGTCGAGCATCGAACCCTGAGAACCGCTTACGGTCGGTGTATCTTCTGCTTCGTAGGTTTCCGCACCAGCAGGTTCGCCAGCGGGAGTTGCTGCGTCACCGCGTCCAGCGGTGGACTTGACCCTCAGCAGTTCCGCCCTCAACCGCGCAACGTCCTGCTCCAACTTCTCGATCTGGTGTACTTTCGGCACGGCATGCAACGACTCACGCACAAACTGAATATCGTGCGCAATTTGTTCGGTTCGCTCGCGCCCGGCTTCCGTCATGCGTTGGACTTCGTCCGTCCGCGACGCCACGTCGTCGAGGCGCGACAAAACGAGTCGCACTCCGCTCACTTCGGACCGCAGGGTATCGATATCTTGCCGCAACGCCTCACTGGCTGCGGCCGGCGTACCTAATCCGGATTCCTGCGCGACTTCCTCGACAACAATGGCCAGACGTTCGATGTTGTTCCGGAACCCCTCCAATGACTCGTCGATACCGGAATGGAATTGACGCATGGACTCTTCGATCTCTTCGCGAAGCGCGCTCAACTGCGATTCGGATGCGCCTGGAAGCGCAGACGTTTCCGTCCCTGCTTCATGCGCCTGCGCACGCAGTTCGGCCACGCTCATTTCCAGCCTCGCCTCCAAATCTTTGATGCGCGCCTCAACGTCTGGTTGTGGTGCAGGCATAGCCGAGGCCACGGATTCGATGCGCTCTTCCAAAGTCTTCACCCGCGGCGTAACATCCGGCGCCGGTGGAACGATGGAAGACGCGACGGTTTCAAGCCGGGATTCCAACGCGTTAAGCTTGGTCGCTGTATCCGGCGACAAACCGGCAACAGCCGCAGCGAGTGAATCAAGACGCGATTCCAGAGTCTGCAAGCGTGGCGAAGGCTCGACGGTTGGCTGGCCCGTCGCAGATGCTACCGAATCGAACCTGGATTCAAGCGTCTGAATCTTCTGCGAGAGATCCGGGGCTGTTTGCGCAACGATTGCAGCGAGCGTCTCCAAGCGAGACTCGAGGTTCTTGAGTTTGGAGGTGAATTCCGGCGCGGTCTGCGCAATCGCAGCGGCCAGCGCTTCCATCCGCGCTTCCACGCCCTGCAACTTGGGGGATAGGTCGGGAACGGGCACTGCCGCAGCTTCGGCCACCGACTCCAGCCGCGTTTCCAACGCCTGAATGCGCGGGGTCCAGTCGGGAGGAGCTTCGGGAATAGAAGAAGCCAATGTTTCGACGCGCCCCTCCAACGACTGAATCCTGGGGATCGGATCGGGCGCGGGCTTGGCAACCACCGCGGCAATGGATTCAACCTGTGCCGCGAGGACTTGGATCTTGGAGGTGAGGTCAGGTACAGGCTTCGGCACGCTCTCCGCGACAGACTGCAACCGCGCTTCCAGTTTCTGAAGTTCGGGAGACAAATCGGGTGCAGGTTGGGGTATCGAGTCCGAGATAGTCGCTAAACGCGCTTCCAACTCCTGCAACTTGGGAGTCAGGTCAGGTGCAGGCTTTGGGACCGAATCCGAGACAGACTTCAGACGCGCCTCCAATTCCTGCAATTGGGGAGATAGATCCGGTGCGGGTTTGGGTATTGACTCTGCAACCGTCTTCAAGCGGCTCGCCAACTCCTGCAGCTTTGGGGTCAAATCAGGCACCGGTTCTGGCATCGACTCCGCAACAGCCTTAATGCGCGCGTCCAACTCCTGGAACTTGGGAGTCAGGTCTGGCGCGGGCTTGGGTATGGATCCCGCGACAGTCTCCAAGCGTACTGCCAAATCCTGAAGCATGGGGGATAAGTCGGGGACCGGCTTGGGCATCGCCTCCGCAAGAGATTGGAGGCGCGTTTCCAATTCGTGTACACGCGGCGTCCATTCAGCGGGCAGATTCGCGACTGCCGCCGCAATGAGATTCAACCGCTCCTCAATCGCTTCGAATCTCGGACTCAAGTCCGGAGCCGGTGTGTTTACGATTTCCTCTACGTTTTGCAGCCGGTTCGCCAGTTCCTTCAAGTCCGTTTCCAGGTTCAACTGCGCCGGGGTGGGCAAGCCACCCGCCTCGCGACGCACCGTATCGATAGCGAGTTCGAGCTCATTGACGCGGGCAACGGAATGACGAGCCGCCTGATTCGTTTGCCGGAGCATCCCCTCCACCGTGGTGAAGCGCTCCATCGCGGCATCCAACGAGGCCGAAAGGGCTTCAAACGCCGCTCCGGCTTCCGGCGTTGCGGCCCGCTTCGTCGCAACATCCAAGCGCTCGGAAAGGCCGGAGTAAGCGCTGCTTACTTCCGAGCTCCAGTCTTTGACGGCGCTCTCCAGTTTGCGAAATATGTCTTCTGCACTGTTTCCCATACTCACCTTATGCTGCGCTCCCGAAGCGCGTACGAGTTGCGTTCTGACTCGCTCTTCGACGATTGTAGGAGGACATTCCCGGATGGTCAAGGCGCTTGTGAAGGAGGTCCTTTTGAAAACGAGAATTCTGCTGCTCCTCGCGGGGGCAACGGCCTCACTGTGGGCCGCACAAAGCCATGCACAATCCGCCGTCTTTCCGGGGGCGACTTGGGAAAAACGTACTCCCGAGGAAGCCGGTCTAGACACGGCAACACTCGATACGATACGTGATTTCTGCCAGGGCCGGGGGTGTGTCGTACGCCATGGCTGCATGGTGTACGCGTGGGGTGACGTCGCCCAGGCAGGAGACGTGGCTTCCGCGGCAAAGCCCTGGTTTGCCCACTTTCTTCTTCGCGCCGTTGAGTCCGGTAAGCTGAAGGATATGGATGTGCGCGCGTCCGAATTCACAACGGGGCTGCGAGATATTAACCCCGCGCTTGGACACAAGGACGCCTCCATCACATTTCGTCACCTGGTCACGCAGACCTCCTGCTATGGCGTGTCCGAGAAACCCGGCGACGCTTTCGACTACAACGACTGGCAAACGGCCCTGTTTTTCGACACCTTGTTCCTTAAGGTCTACGGCGCTACGTACGATACCGTCGACGAACAGGTACTGCATGCAGGATTAACGGACGCACTCCACTGCGAAGACGAACCCACGTTTCGCGTGTTCGGCGAAGACCGCGTCGGACGCCTCGGAGTATCGCCACGCGATTTCGCCCGCTTTGGTCATCTTTACCTTCACGAAGGCGATTGGAACGGCACACGATTACTGAGCCGCGAGCACGCCCGTATGGCCGTTACCAGCCCGCTCCCAGCAAGTCTGCCACGCACGTCTGGCGTGGCCGCGGACATGCTACCCGGCGCGCGCACGATCGGCTCGCAGAAGATTCCCGACAACCAAACCGATCACGGCGGCAGTTACTCGTTCATGTGGTGGGTGAATGGCGTTGATCGCGACGGCAAACGCAATTGGCCCGACGCACCAGAAGATGTCTTCGCGGCCCTCGGTCACGCCAACGGCATGCGCGGGATGGCGGTGTTTCCGTCTCAAGATATCGTGATGTCATGGAACGATACCGTGATTGACGGAATGCCGGAGGAATCGAATCCCCTGAACCGGATGTTCTCACTGCTCTCCAAGGCCGTGAAGGAAAAATAAAAGACCCGCCGGTGGCCGGCGGGCCTATTCAATGCAACTTCCCTCAGGCTAGAACGTGAAACCTACGGCAACACCGATGCTGTTCGCGCCGGCATTTTCGCTGGCCAACGATCCGTTGGAAATGTGCTGAATCTGAATCGTAGTATGCCAACCCGATTTCCATTGGTAGCCTACGCCCGCTTGCGGTAGGAAATTGATGTTGGACGAATTGTCTTCAATCTCGTTGGCGTGTCCCAGGATGGCAACGCCGCCTTCCACGAAGAACCCGGTGCGCTCCTCTTTGTGCTGGTAGATTCGACCGACTACGCCGACGCCACCGCCCCACACCGTCGGATCGCCATCATCCTGGTTGTAGATGAACAGCGGATAGGCGCGTAGCCCCAGGGTGCAACGGGCAAACACGGGCCACTCGTATTCCACGTTACCCGTGATCACGGAATCGCCATTGCGGTCGCGCTTACCCGAATCAAAACCGGATGCGCCACCCACTTCAATTCTCCAGCGGCCTTCGTCAAATCCGCCAAAAAGGCCGGACGAAACGCTCTCGTCGGCTTGGGCCGCCGGTAAGACGCCAAATACGGATACTACCGCGAGCGCTACTACCAGGGATGCGTATGCTGCGGGCCTTTTCATGGTCTTCCTCCCTCGATGAATCATCAAATAGGACTTGGCTCATCGCCAATGTGTCGCAATAATAGGATCTGTATGCAGACCTGTCAAGAATAGAGCCAGTGATTGAACGCCGTACTTTGACTATCAACGTTGAGGCAGGCGCTTCGTTTCCGTGACATGTTTGCGCACGGCCTCGCCGGGGAATGAAAACGTGTTTGGCCAGAACATGCGGCCAGGGTAAATGGAGGTGTTGATCCCGGTGTGCACGTGGTCCGCGAAGATACACCCCAGCTTCTTGCGGCCGGTGTCGACAGTCTCGCCCTTCACGACGGTCGGGATGGTTCCGCCGTCATGACGCACGTTTGCCGTGATTGTGCCTGCTCCGAGGTTGGTATGCTCCCCGATAACGCTATCGCCGACATAACTCAGGTGCGGAGCCGCCGCGTAATCCATCAGGATAGAGTTCTTTATTTCGACCGAATGCCCAACGCGGCAGTGGTCACCTATGGTGCTTCCAGGGCGGATCCAGCAGTTGGGGCCAATCGTGGCGTTTGCGCCGATGTAGACCGGGCCGTCAATGACAACGCCGCTTCGAATGACCGAACCCGGTCCAACGTAAACCGGGCCGGTGAGATGCGCAGCCGGACTCACTTCGCCTTCGATTCCCGGAGTGAGGAGGTGTTCAAGGAAATACGCGTTCGCATCAAGCAAATGCCACGGATACCCAATGGGCAGCCAGTAGCCTTCCATATCCACGACTCTGAAGCGGCCTTGGTGCGCCAAAGTTTGGACAGCCGAAGTGATCTCGATTTCGCCACGCTCGGATCTTGGCGTCGATTTCAGTATGTCGAACACATCGCGCCCAAACTTGTAAGCGCCAACGTTTGCCAGTGTGGAGAAGATTTCCGTGGGCTTCTCGACGATCCGCACGGCACACCCTTCCGCATCGACTTCATAGATGCCGTACAACCGCGGGTCGGGAACGTTCATCGCCAGCGCGCCTTGGCCGGTCTGAGCAAGACGGGCAAGATCTTTGGGATCGTATAGGTCGTCACCGTTCATGGCGAGGAACGGACCGCGTATGACTTCCGCGCATTGCAGAATGGCGTGGCCCGTACCCAATTGCTCCGTCTGCTCGACATACCGGATGGGGAGACCCTCGAAGGAATTCCCAAACCGTTCGACAATCATTTCCTTGAGGTAAGAGACAATTAAAACGACCTCATCCGCGATTCCCCGCAGCGCGCGGAGTTGGTGTTCCAGGATGGTCCGATTCGCAATCTTCAGCAACGCCTTTGGGCGCGTGAGAGTCAAAGGATAGGTGCGCGTGGACTTGCCCGCCGCCATGATCACTGCCTGCATGGTGCTTTCTCCCGATCAGTACATTGCTGCCCCTGGCCCGGACGCGTCTGTGCGCATGGAGCAACGCATTGGACAGACGCGGCATGGTAGCCGACGAGCCCGCCTCCGGGCAATTGGCGGCGGTGAGCGCCTCACTCATGCCTGTTTCTCATGAATTGCGTATCACATTTGCCGCATTCTGCGATATAGTATTTGTAGGGGGTGATTGACAGAGGGGGCGAAGGGCTTTGCCTGCGTTGCCCTCGCAAATTACCATGACCATGCCCAGAACCGGTCTGTCGGCTCCATTGGGATTAGGGGGAGGTTTGGCGGATGCCTGAGGCTACGCTTCACAAAGGCGCCTCATGGCGCGTTTGGGTCTTGTTGTATATCGCGTTTGCCCTCGTACTTGCCATCGGCGGATTCTTCTATTACCAGCGCGAAGCCAAAGAGATCCGCGACGAAAAGCAAGACGCATTGTCTGCCATTGGAAATCTGAAGGTGAGTCAGATCATCCAATGGAGAAAAGAACGTATTGGCGACGCGATGAACACCGTAGGGAGTCCCTTTTTCCGGCGGGCGCTGAGGGAGTTCCTCGAAGATCCTGATGTCCCTGGCAGGCGCGAAGAATGGAAATCCAGGCTGCAACTTGAGCAGAAGGCATACGGATATACCGATGCGCAATTGTTGACGCCGGACACTACGGTTCTGGTATCGGCGTCAGACAAGGCAGACCCTGTACCTCCCATCGTTAAGGATGCAGTTAATGCTGCTCTGAAGCAACGAGACGTGGTCATCTCGGATTTCTATCGCGCGGATGACGGCGACGTCTATGTGGACATAGTCGGTCCGGTGTTTGACGACGCTGGGCGCCTCATGGCGCATCTAGTCCTCCGGTGCGATGCGGATGATTACCTGTACCCCTTACTCCAGATGTGGCCGACCCCCAGCCCCAGTGCCGAGACGCTACTTGTCGAACGGCAGGGACAGGATGTGGTGTTTCTCAACGAGCTTCGGCATAAAAAGGGATCGGCACTCGAACTCAGATTTCCAGTTACCAGGTCCGATTTACCTGCGGCGCAAGCGGTGCAGGGAAAGCAGGGCCCATTTGAAGGCCTTGACTATCGGGGCATCCAAGTATTGGCAGACCTGAAACCCGTACCCCACTCGCCGTGGTTTATCGTTTCTAAAGTTGACCTGGACGAAATTCTAAGCGAGGCCAGGTACAGGGCTGCGGAAATAGCCGTTGTCGTCGCCTTGCTTTTGGGTCTTATGGCGATGGGTATCGCATACCTGTATCGACTGCGGCAAACGGATATCTTTCGTAGTCTCTTCAGGGCGGAACGGGCCCGGCGTGAAGCCCAGGAAGAGTACCGCACCATTTTGTATAGCATCGGCGATGCGGTCATCACCGCAGACAAGGAAAGCCGTGTCGTACAGATGAATCCTGTGGCGGAGCAGCTCACAGGTTGGAAAGAAACCGAGGCCAAGGGGGTTCTTCTGGAGGAAGTCTTTCGGATTGTGTCGGAAGAGACGGGCGAAGTCCCCGAGAGCCCGGCACAACGCGTCTTGCGAGAAGGCAAGATTGTGGGACTCGCCAATCACACGATCTTGATCGCGCGAGATGGCACCGAGCGCCCCATAGCCGATAGCGGCGCGCCTATCCGCGACGAAGCCGGGACAATCACCGGGGTCGTGTTGGTCTTTCGCGATCAAACGAAGGAACGCACGGCGGAAGAAGAACTCCGGCGAAGTGAAGAACGAGTGCGGCTCGCGATGATGGCGGCTGAACAGGGTTTGTTTGACCTGAATGTACAAACCGAAGAATCCGTCGTTGGCGCCGAGTATGCCGAGATACTTGGCTATACGCTGGAGGAATTCAAGGAGTCAGGCCTTAATTGGCGCGACCGGATTCATCCCGACGATTTGGAGAGGATCCAACAGGCGTATCAGGAGTACATCGAGGGAAAACGTCCCGAGTTCCGCGCGGAATTCCGGCAAAAGACCAAATCGGGAGACTGGAAGTGGGTCCTATCCGCCGGGAAGATAGTGGAATGGGACAAAGAAGGCCGGCCGCTTCGCCTGCTTGGGACGCACACGGACATCACCCCCATGAAGGACGCGGAGTCTGCGCTGCTTCGTGAACAGGCGTTCACTCGCGCAATGCTCGAGAGTCTTCCAGGGATCTTCTATCTGTACACCTATCCTGAACTACGCCTGGTCATGTGGAACAAAAATCACGAGGAATACCTGGGATTTGGCAGTCAGGACGTACGCAATCGCCATATTCTGGATTGGCATGTGCCCGAAGCGAAAGAAGCAGTACTTGGGGCCGTCGAAGAGGTGATGCGAAAGGGCGTGAATGTTCTTGAAGCCCCTCTAATGTCCAAGGATGGACGCGCGATTCCCTTCTTTATGACCGGCGTCCGGTTTGAGGCCCAGGGACAGCTCTACCTCATGGGGTTCGGGATTGATATTTCCGAACGTAAGCATGCCGAGGAAGAGAAGGCCAAGCTGGAATCGCAGTTGGTCCAGGCGCAAAAGATGGAAGCTGTGGGACAACTTGCCGGGGGGGTAGCGCACGACTTTAACAATATGCTGAGTGTGATTCTCGGCCACTGCGAGCTGGCACTTGCCGCGCTGGATTCAGCGCATCCCGTGCGTGAAAGCATCACGGAAATCATGAAGGCGGGCCGGAGATCGGCGGATCTTACGCGCCAATTGCTGGCATTCGCGCGCAAGCAGACGATTGCTCCGCAAGTCTTGGATCTTACCGATACCGTCGCGACAATGCTGAAGATGTTGAGCCGGCTGATTGGAGAAGACATCGACCTGCTCTGGAAACCCTCCCATCATCGTCTTCCGGTGAAGATGGATCCTGCTCAACTCAACCAGATTCTTGCCAATCTGGTCGTGAATTCGCGCGACGCCATCGTGGATGTAGGCAAGATTACGATAGAAACGGGTTCCGCCGAGTTCGATCGCGAGTACTGCGAGGACCACATCGGATTCATTCCCGGGAAGTACGTTTTGCTTGCGGTCAGCGACAACGGGTGCGGCATGGACAAAGAGACGCAAGAGCGGCTCTTCGAGCCTTTCTTCACAACGAAGGAAATCGGAAAGGGAACCGGACTCGGATTGGCGACCGTATACGGAATCGTGAAGCAGAACGGCGGCTTTGTCAACGTGTACAGCGAACCGGGACAAGGCACAACATTTCGCATCTACTTCCCGCTGCTCGAGACGGATGAGAAAACCTCCGAACCGGCCCGGGAAATCGCAGAGCTTCCTCGCGGCGTCGAAACGGTGCTGGTTGTCGAAGATGAAGCTGCTCTTCTTCGCCTGGCCCAGCGCATGCTTGAGCGGCTCGGGTACACGGTGCTGGTTGCATCCAATCCCGTTGAAGCCATTGAAACCGCCGCAAAGCATCAGGCGGAAATCCATCTTCTGATAACAGACGTTGTAATGCCCGGAATGACGGGACGCGACACGTGGAGGCGGCTTCGCGAAATTAGGCCGAACCTGCGATGTCTGTTTATGTCCGGATACACGGCCAACGTGATTGCGCATCAAGGCGTGCTGGATGAGGGTGTGCATTTCCTACAGAAGCCGTTCACGGAAGAAGCGTTGGCTCGCAAGATTCGAGAAGCGTTACAAGACTGAATTACGTTAAAACGTCTTGAATGCCGCAAACTCAATGGCGGCCACCACGTCCCACAAATGAAGGACTTGGTTGACTAGATGCTTCAAGGGGTTCTTCTCAACGTAGGACGTGTCCCATTCGGGCGCCGATAGCACCACGTCCACGTTGGGCGTGACGCTATCGCCGGTGCGCACGATCGTCTTTCCCCGTTCCAGGTAGGCCAGTACCGCCTTCATTTGTCCATCGAGGTCGTTGCGCGATGCGGGTTCGACGCGGCGCTCGCGGCAGGCGTCGAGAACCTCCTTAACGGCGGCTTTCAACTGATGCAGGGTAATGGATTCCGAGTGTCCGTGCAGACAACGCAGGTAGAGGATGCCGGCCGTGACGTGCGCGGCGTTCACCTCGGTCAGTTCCCCCATCATCTCGATCAACCTGAAATCGAGGTCCCGTTGCACCGCACGATCCGCGTCATGCGGCAAATACTGCGGCTCCCCAAAGATTATCACCGTCTTGTTGGTGGTGGGGTTGTGCGTTCGGGCGCAGGGAACTGCCGGAATCCTGAGGTCCGGGCGGCCACGTTGTGCTTGCGCAAGGAAGAAGGTGACGCCGCCGGGTTCTTCGATACCGTCGCGGTATTCGATAAACACGCCTGAACGCGACCGGGAACGCCCCGGGTACATGATGAATCCATTGCCTTCGCGCAGGAGCTTCACGAAGGGTTTCATTTGCGACAACTGAACATTGCTGCGGCTGATGAGCAGCGCGCCTGCCATGCAAGCCAATTCGTCTACGTCGATGAAACGCGATTTCGCGGCGCTAATCCCCGCAAAGAAGTCATCGCGCATCATGAAGCGCACCGCGTAGGACGCGTCGCAGAGATAATGAATCGCCCGGTACAGTAAAAAGGGGTCGTCCTTCTTCTGATGATTTCCGGCGAACACGACCGGCCCATGGCGCGGACAATTGTGGCCGTCTTCAAACCGCAGCATCTTGGGCCAGCCCAGCAGGCGGTCCAGCACTGGCACGCCCTCTCGGTAGATATCGACAAACTGTGGGCGGGAACCCATACCAAACCGGTAGGCGAAGTAGCGGATGAACCGCCACGTAAGGACAAACCAACCTCGTAGCTCAAGTAGTGTCATTTGGGCAAGGATTTTACAGGGAGAACGAAGAGGCGGCAACTTGGCGATTCGAGGTCTTCGAACCGGGGTTGCGGCGCCCACGCCAATGGTCTGATGAACAGGTCATAGCTCAGGGACATCGAGCCAGCGGCGCTGTTTCCACGACTCGTAGCCAAGTTCGGCGAGTTGGACTCCCTTGGCCCCTTCTCGCAAGCCCCAGCGGAACGGCTCATCGAGTACCAAATGCCGCAGGAACAGCTCCCACTGAACTTTGAACGCGTTGTCATACGCGACGTTGGACGGCATAGGCTCCCACGCGGCATAGAAGTCGATGGGGTTGTCGATATCCGGATTCCAAACCGGTTTCGGGGTGACGGCGTCGTGCTGGGTCCAGCATTGCCGCAACCCGGCGACCGCGGAGCCCTTCGTGCCATCCACATGGAGCGTGAGCAAATCGTCGCGCCGCACGCGCGTACACCACGACGAATTGAATTGGCAGATGATTCTCTGGTCGGTCTGGAACGTTCCGTAGGCGGCGTCATCCGTGTCGCAGATGTAGGGTTTGCCGGCCTCGTCCCATCGGTCAGGCAGGTGCGTCGCGCCGAGAGCGGACACGGCGGTCACGTTGCCGAACAGGTTGTCGATAACGTAACGCCAGTGGCAGAACATGTCGAGCATGATGCCGCCGCCGTCTTTTTGGCGATAGTTCCACGACGGCCGTTGAGCGGGCTGGTTCTCGCCCGTGAACACCCAGTAGCCGAATTCGCCACGGACGGAGAGGATGCGCCCGAAGAAGCCCGTATCGATGAGGTACTTGAGCTTGCGCAGGCCGGGTAACCACAACTTATCTTGCACCACGCCGTGTTTGATGCCTTTCTCCTTGGCGAGCCGGTAGAGATCCATGCTCTCGGCGGAAGAAGTCGCGACGGGTTTCTCGCAATAAATGTGCTTGCCCTTCTCGATGGCGCGTTTCACGTCTTCGTAACGGCGCAGCGTTGTCTGCGCGTCGAAATAGACCGGATACTTCGCGTCGTCAAGCAACGCGGCAAGATCCGTCGAGAATGGTAAGCCGCCGTGGGCATCAGCGAGCTTTTTCAGTTTTGCTTCATTACGCCCGACGAGGATTGGCTCAGGCATGATCGTTTCGCCATCGCTGATGGCAACGCCGCCCTGATTGCGGATCGCGAGGATGGAACGCACCAGATGCTGGTTGGTTCCCATGCGCCCGGTGACGCCGTTCATAATGATACCGACAGTCTTCACACTTCCCCCTTTGCTTGGTAAAACGATAAATGGACTGGCACTGACGCGGTGCAGTAGCCTTGGGCCGATGCCGGCTAATGGCCGTTACGCAGCGAACCGCGCGTACACCACGAAGGCCCAACATCCCGCCGCAAATCCGAACACGGTAAGGGCCATAAGAAAGAACGTAACCTCGCGCTCGACAAACGTGCTGCTCTTTCGGGCCTCGCGCTGTTTTAGGAGCCAAAACGCCAGCGCGACAATGGTCGCGCCCACGGCCAACGCGATTGCCCCGGTCGGAATCGCGGCGGCCAAGGCGGGCAATTGCCGCGAGTTCCGATGCCGTTCTATGTATTCAGAATGGTCTGCCACGATATCAATCCTCACGCGCCTTAACTTGGCCGCAGTCTGTACGGTAATGCCCACTGTTTCCCTCACCCCATGCTAGAAAACACGGGCTTCGGTTTCAAGAGTTGTCTGAATCATTGCTTATCATTGTCTTAGTTGTGGCATCGGAGTAATCTAGATCGAGACGGTGTCTCTTTGCGAAGTGCGGACCAGCCAAAGGAGTGAGAATGCCTGTCGGAAGTCTGAGCGATGATGTCTTACGCGATGGCCCCGTAGTGACCTCGGGGATCAAGGATTCAGATGATGATCGGCCGCACGTATATTTCGCTGATTATTCGAAGAATAAGAAATCGTGTGTGATGCTGGGGAATTGCGTCCTTGCTGTTAATGAAGACAGGAAGGATCTCTCCCTCGGGTACGTCTTTCGTTTTCCAGACGGACAAGAACTGGCAATTCGGAAGAGAAGCGAATTCTGGGGCGGACCAACGCTGGAAGCCCTGTGGAATGGCAAACAGGTTCCCGGGTCCGCCATGCACAAAGACAGGATTCAAGACGGATACAAGGTAGCGGCAGATTTTCTGGTCTGGTGGAACCTGGCCGTTGCATTGACAGTTCTCTTGCTTGAGCCTCTCATGAAGTCTCCCTTGCCTGGAGGCCGGTACTTTGCTGTGCCACTTGTCATGATCGGTCTGCTTTCATGGGGTCTGAAGCGCCGACAGAAAAGGGATCGTCTGTGGTTGGCGGCCTGCATCATAATGGGTATTGGTTTCGTTTCGATATCTCTCGTATTTTGGTGGCACGTGCCAAATCCGCTTCTCATCTTTTTTGTTCTCTGTATGTGGCGTCAGGCTCTTGACTCTCCATATACAGCATTTCGTATTGCGCTTGAGCGGGCTTACCTGAGCCGGACAGGCAAGAGTGCCGTGTATTCCCTTCGGCGATGGAAACGGGCAAAGGCGATAGACGTTCCTAGACTTTGGGGAAGGTGCGCATTCTGCGGAGTAGAACTTACTGTTGATGAGTTTCCCGAAGGAACCAAATGCCCAAAGTGTTGGACCACGCGCAGAGGCCCGATATGCCATTCGAGCAGTGTCGCTGATGCCGATCATCTTTGCTCCGAGATCGGTATGCCAGTTGATGCGAGAGGGTAGGGGTCGCACTAATCTTGTGCATGTTCGAGAGTGAACTCCACTGTCGATATGAATGGGGTGAATTACGGGGTTCAGGGAGGTCGTATGTGTAGCGAAGGTGACGTCACCGTGAACACACAGACCGAAGACATTCTTGGACTGCATTCACTTTCAGCGGACGATGTCAGGAATGCAGTGGACATCGCGAACCCGACAGTCGATGGTCGGCGAGTCGTCAAGTTGAATTCACAGATACTCGGCGACTTCTCTGAGAAAGAGCTAAGGCGCGGAGTAGTCTTCCGGTTCTCGACGGGTGACGTGCTTGCGTTGCGCCATTACCACGTCCTAAACCGAATGGCTGTTGCCATTGCATGGAACGGCGTAGCACTTCCCTACCCCTCAGACGAGCGCAAGGCATTCAGCAGCAATGTCCGTCAATCTTACTCTCTGCTACTGACACATGTCTTCGTCGGCACGATCTTGATGCTGCCATCACTTGCCAAGTACTACTCTGATCGGGCCTTGATAGGTGTGCTCATAGTGACAGCACTTACATATCTTGTCATAAAGGTCCTCTGCACCAAGCATCCGATCATTATGGCCCGGTTGGGATTGGGTCTGTACGTACTTCCGTTCTTCTTGATAACGGCGGGGATTCTAGCGGGCGCCACAACGAAAGGCGTGGTTCTCTTCGCGCTGTTAGTCCTGGCGGGATTTGTAAAGACTGCTCCCTGGATGCTCCTTGTGATGCGGCTACCCATGCCCGACAAAACAGGACGAGCTTCGGGAAAAGGCTTCTCCCAATACACGCCGAAATGGAAGCGCGCACGGATCGTGGATGTCTCCGATGAATGGTGTAAGTGTCTGCTCTGCGGGTGGGCACTTCCCTTGGATTTCTATCCCGAAGGTTCCGAGTGTCCGAATTGTTGGGGCAAGCGACGCGGGCCGCTGGATGCAGTCGCTAAATGCGATAGGGATTGCTTAGACACGATACCGTCCTAAAGGTGCCCAGCTAACTACTGCCTAGGCAAATCCACGCGTGGTCGCTTCCTGCGAGAACTCATTAGATCACGCCCTTGCTTCCGGTGCTTGATCGTGGAAAGCGAGATAAGGTCCGCTGTAGATCATCCGCAGCAGGTACACGCCCAGTTCCATCGCGTGGTAGTCGCCCCACATCGACGACTCGCCGAATGGCACGCGTTTCCCTTTGGGGATAGCATCCCATCCGCGCGGACGGTGATACACCGAATGCAGAATCAGTCCTTGGTGATTCAGGTCTTCGGATAGATACGGCGGCGCAAGCAAGGTGCGCGCGACGGTCATTCCCGCTTGCCAATAGCGTCGGCCCTTCGCGCCGAGCACGCGGCCCAGGCGCAGCAGGCCCTGCGCGGCAATTGCCGCGGCGGAGCTGTCCACCGGTTCGTAGGGATTGTCCGGATGCGACGGCTCCTTCAAATAGTCGCCAAGGTAGACCAGGCCCGGTGCGCCGGTATCCCAATACGGAATGCCGTCGGCGGCGGTGTTGGCGATGTAGAAGTCCGCGGTTGCCGTGGCCGCTTTGAGCATCATGGCGCGCAACGCGGCGGGTCCGCCCCACGGTTTTAGATCCGCGTAGGGCATGGCTTCAAGGCACTCCATTTCCTCCGCGAAGCCGAGGAGCACCCACGCAAGTCCGCGGGTCCACGTCGAGAACGGCGAATACCCTTGTTGCGTGCTCGGGCAGCGGTATTGGCCGTCTTCCGTATTGAAGATGCTCTCGTGAACGACCCGGCCCGGTATGTCGTAGGCATCGCGGCCTTCGCCGTAATACACGTTGTAGCGCGCCGTGTTGAGCATGTGCTCGATGGCGCGGCCCAGCAGGGAAATCTTGCGGTCGTTTTCCCCCATGAGGCAGTGGCCCAACTGGTGCGCCAGCATCAGCGCGCGGCACGAGCGAATCGTGTCGCTGAACAGAGAATGCGGGCCGTTGAACGAGTAGATGTACCCGGTGCCGTCGGCGGTGGGCGTCCAGCGCGCGGCCTGCACAGCCCCGGAGACTTTGAGCGCCAGTTCGAAGAGCAACATGGCGTCGCGCGATTCCTGCACGCGGCCTTCGCGCGCCAGGCGCCTGAGGTTGCCGTAGGTGGAGACGTTGTTAAACCCGTGGTCGTGAACTCCGATGTGGCTCACGTGCGGGGCCATGAATCGCAGCGTGTTTTCGCGGCCCAGGCGAAGAAATGTCTCGTCACCGGTCGCGTCGAATTGCAGAATCTGGCATCCATACTGAAAGCCTTGGGTCCATTCGGTCCATCCGCGCGTGGTGTATTTGCCGTTGAGCGTAAACACTGGCGATCCTTGCGCCGGGTCCCATGCTGCGGCCAGGCGGCGCAGCTTCTCGCTGGATAGGGTGAAAAATGCTTCCAATGGCTTGGCCAGATCGGCCAACTTAATCCGCTCGTCGACGTTCATGTTCCCCCTCCTTGTCTCGCCCGCTGCGCCTCCAATAACCGGCCAGCGCGGACCCGGATAAATTGTGCACTACGCTGAATACGCTGGACGGCAACGCGACCAGGATATTCGAGAAGTGCGCTTTCGCCAAAGCGACGCCCAAACCGCTGTTCTGCATGCCGACCTCGATGGCGATGGCGCGGCGGGCAGAGACAGGCAACCGCAGTGCGGATGCAAACGCATAGCCCAACGTTAGCCCCGTAACGTTGTGAAGCGCAACTAAGATTCCGACCGTTCCGAGCGCGTCGAGAATGCGCTCGCGTGAGGAAGCGACAATTGACGCGATGACCAGGGATATAAGAAGCACGGAGACCGCCGGGAACACGTTGATGAAGCGGTTCAGCGTTTGTTCGCGTAACAGCCTGCGCAGGCCGAACCCGGCGAGAACGGGGACGAGCACAATCTTGACGACGCTCATGAAGAGGTCCCACGAATTGACCGGTAGAAAGCGGCCACCCAAAACGCCGATCAGCCAGGGCGTGAGAACGATGGCCATAAGAGTCGAGAGGGCGGTCATGGTAACGGAAAGCGCAACGTCCGCTTTGGCGAGGTAGCAGATGACGTTCGAGGCCGTGCCGCCGGGGCACGAACCGACGATGATGAAACCCATAGCCAACTCCGGCGGAAGCCGGAAGATCGTCGCGATGGCCCATGCCGTGAGCGGCATGACCAGGAACTGCGCCGTGAGGCCGCAGGCGACCGCGAGTTTCATGCGGGCAACGCGCGCAAAGTCCGCGGGCTGCAATGTCATGCCCATGCCGAACATGATTACGCCCAGCGCGGGCACAATCGCGGGAGACAGGGCGCGAAACGGGGCAGGCAAGGCATACGCAACCGCCGAGAACAGAAGCACCCACAGGACAAACAAGTCGGTCCAAATCGCCAGCGCCCGTAGCACGACCCCCTCCACGGAGTTTCAACGCGGAACACCAATCAGTGTCGCAGAGGATTTCAACGCGATCAACCGCACTGCGGGAGACCTGAGACAACGGCGGTGTGTGAACTACTTGTTGTCTCGATACTTTGTATGACATTCCGTGCAACTCTCGCCCGCGACGCTAAATGTCGCTGCAATAGCCGCCGGAACGTACTTTTCGCGCAGCACTTTCTCCAGACCAGAAGCCCTGTTTTCCGCCTCCTTCAGAATCTGGCGAAAATCTTCGGGTCGTTTCGACACTGCCTGCATGCGGCCAATTTCGCGATACAATTCCACCACTTGGAGCGCTTCGTGGGCTGGGTCGATGTCCGGATGATCGGGCGGCGTCTTCCAGCCTGCGGCTTTTGCTGCTTTGAGATTGTCCCAGTGACGATCGATTTCGACCATGGCCTGGGTAAGATCATCCGTCTGCGCAACCTCGGGCAACGTTTCCGCGACCTTCTGGAGGTCATCCGAACTTGGCCGCGCAAATTCCTCGACGCTGCGAAAGAGACCTTTGTAGCGGGGGTCCGTCCCAGCCGCTTTCATTACCTCCAAGGCTCTTGCTGTGGAACACGAGCCGTCGGTGCACATCAGCGCGATGGCGGCGGCAGCGGGTCCGCGATGCTTGCCATGGTGACAGTGAATGTAGAACGGTCCGGGATAGGATTGCAGCGCTTTCGCAATCTCCAGTGCGCGCTCGCGCGAGATGCCGTCGTAGCCGAAGGGGATGTGCACATAACGCAAGCCCGCCTTGTGCGCGGCATCGACGTCTGGTTTGGAACCGTCCACCGATATGACGGTCTTGATCCCGAGACGCTTCAACGATTCAAAGGCCGCGCCAGAATCGGGGGCGCTGCCCGAATAGAGCGATTCACCGATGCGAAACACGTTCTCGATCCCTTCGGCATGAACAGGGACGAGCTCGACCTCTTCCTGGGCCGCGGCAAAGGCGCGGCACGCAAACCCAA
Source organism: Candidatus Hydrogenedentota bacterium (assembly GCA_019695095.1). Lineage (NCBI taxonomy): Bacteria > Pseudomonadati > Candidatus Hydrogenedentota > Candidatus Hydrogenedentota bacterium. The sequence continues at coordinate 11,048 of JAIBAQ010000044.1, read as the reverse complement.
TAGCGATGAATATGAGGACGTACAGGTGAGGTCCGTACTTCCGAAAAGGCATGCGAGAGTTCCTTTCAGTTCGCTGTGTATCACCAGGAAACGGGGCCCATGATAGGACATGGACTACTGAAGGCTCACATGACGGAAGGCAGAGATATCGATCACACATATCCCAGGGCGGCGAGAGTGTCGCGCTCGGATTGGCTGGGTTTGTGTAGGGCAATGGCGTTTTCGGCTCGCCCGGTGGCGGTCCCAAAATCCCATGGGAACCGGCTACGCCACTCAATCAACCGCGTGACAAGGACACGTACCGAATCGGGCTGCTCGGCGGTTAATCTGTGGGATAGAATTCCTTCTTCCCCGTCTCCGAAGCGTTGTCTGAGTCAGTGGATGCGGAGGGATTGTAGGGTTCGGAGCCTTCGGGCCGTTCCCACGACGTACTCTCGGAGCGCTGTGCGGGCTCCGGCTCGCTTTTTTCGGAGGAGTCCGCCGCCGAAGCGGGTACGGAAGTATCGCTGTAGGAATATGCCCCTCCGTACGTTGCGGCGGAGCTTTTGTTGGATTCGTCCTCACCGGTTAGAGAATCGATGAATTCCTCCGGCTTAATCTTCTCCAACTCCTTAAGCTCTTTCTTGAAGGGCTTTATTTCTTCGGCGATATCGCGTTTGGCTTCTTCCCAGTAAGAGCGGATGTCGCGCATGAAACGAAGGGCAATCTTGGCGTGCCCAGGAAACTTGTCCGGACCGAGGATTAAGAGCGCCACGGCCGCGATGACGAGCATCTCCGTGATGCCTATATTGTTAAACATGGCAGACTACCCGCTTGTATTTTCGCGCCGCCGTACCAGCAGCACTGCAATCCAGATGCACGCTTCATACATGATAACAAGCGGCACCCACATGACCATCATGCTCAGGGGATCGATTGTCGGAGTCAGTACGGCTGCAGCAACAGCCAGAAGCACGAACGCAACTCGCCGCTGGGCCTTGAGAAATTGAGGCGAGACGACCCCCAGGTAGACAAGGATCAGCACAACCATGGGGAACTGAAATGCGATCGCAAATGCGAGAAGAAGCATCAGGATGAAGGAAATGGTCGCCTTCATCTGTAAACTCTGGGTCACCGTTTCGGGCGTCCACTGTATCATGACGTTGATAAGTTGAGGCGTGACAACAAAGTAGGCAGCCGCTACCCCGACAATCGCAAGGAGGCTTCCCCCGCCGAGAAGTATCATCGCGGCGCGTCGTTCTTTGGGCCTCAAGCCGGGGAATACAAAACCGCACAATTCGAAAAGAATGTGAGGAAGGCATATGGCGACCGTGAAGTACCCCGAAATCTTCAGGTAAACCATGAGCGATTCCATGGGATCCAGACTCAACCAGGAAAGCTGAGGATTCTTCAACGGTTTCTGGAGGAGGAGAAACAGGTGGTCCGAAAACGCGAAGCACACGCCGAAGACGACGATAAGGCCCGCGCACACACGGATCAGCCTTGTACGCAGTTCCCCCAGATGCTCGGTAAACGTCATTCGCGCTTCGTCTTCGAACACTCGTGCACTCCTGTAAAGCCGGTCAGGTAGTGAGCGGCAGCCGCACTCCACCTGTGAGACATCGGGAGATCGTACCTGCTTACGGTGTCGCGTGCAAGTGGGGGATTGTCCGGGGAATTACCCGGGGAAGGCGAGAGCTGGCGAATTCCTCCCAAATGTTGATCCTCGTTACCCTGTGGCATATAAGGAAAGACCAGCGGTTTATCCAGACCATGAGGAGAGTCTCTCGTTATGCAATACAGAATACTTGGCCGGAGCGACCTGAGCGTGCCGGTAGTTTCGTATGGGGCTTGGGCCATCGGCGGTTGGATGTGGGGCGGCACGGACGATGCGGCGGCGATTCGCTCTATCCAGGCCGCTATCGACACGGGTATGAATCTCGTCGATACGGCGCCTACCTACGGCATGGGACACAGCGAACGCATTGTGGGCCAGGCCATCAAAGGGCGTAGGGACCAAGTCATCGTGGCCACGAAGTGCGGAGTTCGCTGGGACCTCGAATCCGGGCGGGTGGTCTTTCAGACCAAAGACAACGACGGCGTTCCGCGCAATATCATCCGGTGTCTGCGCCCTGAGTCCATTCGGCATGAGATTGAACAAAGCCTTCAGCGGCTGGGGGTGGACGTAATCGACTTGTACCAATGCCACTGGCCGGATGTGGACACGCCTCTGGCAGATACGATGGAGACGCTCCTGGACATTCAGAAGCAGGGGAAGATTCGCCACATCGGAGTCAGCAATTTCACGGTCGAAATGATGGAAGAGTGCCTCAAGTCCGGTGTTATCGTGAGCGACCAGCCGCAATACAATCCCCTGCAGCGCGCCATTGAGAAAGACGTGTTGCCGTTTTGCGTGGCGAATGACATCGGCGTGTTGGCCTACAGCCCGATTGCGCAAGGTTTGATGACAGGCAAAGTCACCATGGACCGGACGTTTAAGGACGGCGACGCGCGCGCTGAGCGGCCATGGTTTCAGCCTCAGAACCGCAAGCGGGTGCTCGACATGTTGGAGGCCATCCGCCCGATTGCCGACGGACATGGTGTCACGTTGTCGCAACTGACGATAAATTGGGTCTTCTCTCAGAAAGGACTCACAACCGCTATCGTTGGCGCGCGTGACGAGAAGCAGGTCGCGGAGAACGCCAAGGCGGCTGAGTTTACGTTGTCCGAGGACGAACTCAAGACCATTCGCGAAGCCGTGGAAGCGCTTGGCGAGCCGGTGTGAGGCAACGATTTTGCGGAGGATAAACACGTGAAACCTCGATACGCTGCACACATCTTCCTGAGCATAATCTTGGCGATTTCGGCTTCTTCGCAGGAGAGGGTCAGCAAGCCCTTCTCCTACGCAGGCTATTCGCAGGCGGAGTACAAGGGTGTCGGCGTACAATCGGCCTTTGTGCCCATGTCGGATGGCGCGAAGCTCGCAGTCGATGTGTATACCCCCGCGGACGGCCCTGCCCAATCGTCGTTTCCAGTCATTGTCGAGTACCTACCGTATCAGCGTTCGCGTGTGAATCCGGCAACTGGCGAAATCGAAGACTCGCGCAAAGATGCGGACTGCAAACTCTTTGTATCGCACGGCTACGTATTTGTGCGCGCGGACATGCGCGGCACGGGCGCGTCCACGGGATGGATGATCGATTTCATGCCGCGGCTTTGCGACGACGGCAAGGAGTTGGTGGATTGGATCGCCGCACAGCCGTGGTGCGATGGCAACGTGGGCATGAAGGGGGCCTCGTACCTGGGTTGGTCGCAAACGGCGACGGCTTCACGAATGCCAAAGGCATTGAAATGCATCATCCCCACCGTAATTCCGCTGGACGGATTTTCCGGAGAAGTGTATCCGGGAGGCATCTACCTACAAGGTTTCATGGCCGGATTCTCCGAATACATGGCGCTGATTACGCGCAATTGCTTTGTGCCCGACGGTGGTATTCGCCCGACGAAGCCCGTCGTGGATGAAGACGGCGATGGAGACTTGGCCGACGAGATTCCGGAGTATGACCCCGCCACCGGGTCCTTTCTGACAAATGGCGAACCCAAGTACCGCGATGGCGTTCTCCGGAAAAATATCTACTACGAAGCGACCAAGGAACACACAAGGAATTTCGACTACAACAGTTGGGCGTCGAAGGCAAACTTCCTGGATTCACCGATAGCCGACGGTTTGGACATGTACGTGCTCAGCCCCGGAGGTCACGTGCCGGGCGTTATGAAGTCAAAGATTCCGATTTACAACATTGGTGCGTGGTTCGACGGATTCGCGCGCGGTACGTTTGAGCTGTATTGCACGATGCGCGAATCGAATCCATCGAAGCTGTTGATTACCGTCGGGTATCACGAGCCGGAGCAGGGTCCATTCTGGAAGTACCTGGGCGAAGACCGCGATTCCATACCGGCTCGCTATTGGGCGGAGCATCTGCGCTTCTTTGACCATTACCTCAAGGGGATAGACAATGGCATCGACAAGGAACCGCCCATCTGCATCTACGTGATGCATGGCGGCGGCTGGCGTTTCGAGAACGAGTGGCCGTTGGCTCGCCAAGTGATCACGCCCTTCTACTTTGCCGAGGGCCATGGACTTGTCTCAAAGGCCGGCTCGGATTGGAGCGACGACTACACCATCGACCTCACGCACAGTTCGACCTATACGGAGTCGAAGGGCAATCGATGGCTTGGCATCGGCGTTCAATGGCCTGACGCTCCGCCCGTGCGAACGGAAAAAGACAAACAGTGCCTGACGTATACCTCGGTGCCGCTGGACAACGACACGGAGGTCACGGGACATCCAATCGTTCATATCAACGCGTCTTCGACTGCGCCAGACGCGGATTTCTTTGTGTATCTGGAGGATGTAGATGAGCGTGGCGAGGCATTGCTGGTAACCGAGGGGCAGTTGCGCGCAGGGTTCGCGGGACTACACGACAACAATCGCATGATCCTGCGCGGCACGACCGGCATCGACGTCAAGCCGGAACTGCCGTGGCATGGATTCGAGAAGGCGGACTACAACCCTCAGGTCTTTGCAAACAACGCGGTGGTCGAACTAGTTGTCGATCTCTTTCCTACGTCGTGGGTGTTTCGCAAGGGGCATCGCATTCGCGTGAGTATCGCAGGAGCCGACTATCCCACATTCACTTTGAACCCGGCGCAGAGTCCGAAGAATGACCCTTCCGCACCGGATAACATTTCCACCGCTATTGCTGTGCACCGGGGAGGCGCGAAACCCTCGCGTATCGAACTGCCGGTTATCCCGGGGAAAGCCAAGTAGCTATGCGCGACCGATTCAAAGTGTGGACGCCGGTTAGCGTGCGATGGGGCGACATGGACGCCTACGGCCACGTCAATAACGCGGTGTTCTTTACGTATTTCGAGTGCGGTCGCATCGCCTATTTCGAACGTCTTGGCATCAAAGACCGTTCCGAATCCAACCCCGTGGCGCCCGCGTTGGCTTCGGCGACGATTAACTTTCGGCAACAGCTCCATTTTCCCGCGGAACTCGAAGTAGGCATTCGCGTGACGAAGATTGGCCGCTCCAGTTTCGGGTTCGAACATATCCTCGTACGCACTGGCACAGAAGACGTCATCGCCGACGGCACATCCGTCATCGTGTACGTCGATTACCGCATGGGAAAGTCTACCCCAATCCCCGACCACCTTCGGGATCTGATTCGGATGGTGGAGGGAGAGGAATTCGAAGCCGGAGGTTGAAATCTGCGATTCCGGTACGCTACCTACGCGCTATTCAAATACGGGCTGAGTCTTCAAACCCACCAAACACCCTCTGGAGAGTCATCCAGGGACGTACGCCGTCGAACGGGGCCTGGCTTGCCCGGCGCAATAGTCTGTTGATTGATTCGGTGTTCCGCTTGTCACCTTGTGCATGCATTTCGTTGGCGCACTCGGTATGATAGGGCGCTCCAGGGGCCGGCGGTGGCCCCGTCATGGGACGTGTGCTTCCGGCACAAGGGTGTGTCGCGCGATGCGCCGGACAGCCAAGCGCCGGGGAAGATGGGCTTAGTCCGCAATTTGCGCAGGCGCGATTGAGCGCCGACGCAAATTGCTCACGTGCAAGACGTTGAGGTTATGCCATGAGGATTTCTCGCGAACACACTTTGTTTTCGGAGAAACGCTCTGTTTTTCGCTGCAAGTCTCACGAACACACTGGTTGCGAGAAGAGGTTCAAGTGTGTTCGTGAGAAATCCGGGTTAGGGACGTGATTCGAATCATTCATACGGCGGATCTGCATCTGGACGCGTGTTTTGCGCGCGTGGGTCTGGGGCCCGCGGAAGGCAACCGCCGCAGACAGAGCTTGCGGGACCTCCTGCATCGCATCTTGCAGCGCGCGGTCGAGTGGCCTGCGCATGCCGTGCTGATTGCAGGCGACCTCTTCGAGCACGATCGCATCACGCGCGACACCGTCACGTTTCTCCGCGCCGAGTTCGACGCTGTCGCTCCGATTCCAATCTTCATTGCCGCGGGCAACCGGGACCCTTACGTTCCCGGCTCGCCCTACGCCACCGAAGTGTGGCCGGACAATGTCACGATCTTCACTTCGCCCAATTGGACGTCCAAGACGCTCAAAAATTGCGATCTCACGGTGCACGGGTTCGGTTTCGATGGGCCCGAACCCTCGTCGAATCCTTTCACGAAACTGCAATTCACGCCCGACGGCAAAGTACATGTCGCTGTCGCGCACGGCGCCGAGAAGAGTGCGACCCCGCTGGGCAAGACGCTCTGTGCGCCTTTCCTCGCCCACTCCTTGACGTTGCCGGAACTTTCCTACATGGCGCTCGGTCACATTCACCTGATGCGCTCGTTCGAAACCGAGCAGGGCGTCCGCATCCAGTACTCGGGCGCTCCGGAAGGCCTCAGCTTCTCCGACACCGGCATGCGGCATTATCTGGAAGTCGAGATTGACGCCGGCGGTGTGCAGGTCCGCCCCGTTGCGTGTTCCAAGGCGGTCTTTTCCGCGCACACGATCGACTGTTCATCTTTTACGACGACCCAGGAGATAGTCGACGCAGTGCGCGCGTTGCCGAGCGATGGCGCGCAAACGCGTATCGTTCAGGTGACTCTCGCCGGAACGGGCCGCCCGGAATGGCGCTATGAGCTCGAAGCCATGCGCGCGCGTCTTGCCGATGATTTCGAATTTGTTTCCTTCGTTGATGCGATGCGCCTGCCCGACGACTACGAAGTTCTCGCGCGGGACTGCACGAGCCAGGGCGCGTTCGTGGCGCGGATCAACGCCGAATTGGTGGATACAACCGACCTGCGCCGCCGCCGCGTGCTGGAACGAGCCCGTGAACTGGGTGTGTCGGCCTACCGTTCCGCTGTCCTTCCTGCCGTACCGCAGGAAAAGGGGTGACGCATGCGAATCGCCCGACTCTGGATAGACGGTTATGGCCGGTTTGCGAGCCAGTCGGTTACGCTCACACCCGGTCTGCAAATCATCCTCGGACCCAACGAGCAAGGCAAGACCACGCTCCGGCATTTCATCTCCGACATGCTTTACGGTCAGAAGCGCAACGCCTCGCCCACCGATTACGACGAGTCGCACGAGTTGCGCCGTCCGTGGCGTCACCCGGAACGCTACTCCGGCCGGCTCACCTACCTTCTTGACAACGGTTTCGAAATCGAGGTCCATCGTTCTTTTAATTCGGAACAGGACGCCGTCCACGTTTTCAACCGCACGCACGGCAGGGAGATCACGGAGGAGTTCGAGCGTTATCGCAACAACGAGCCCAACTTCGCCGAACGTCACCTTGGCCTGACCAAGGCGGTATTCACGAACACGGCCACCATCGGTCACCTGACGCTTGAGCACCTCGGTGACGAGGACGCCCTGGAACAAATACGCGAACGCATTCTCTGCCTCGCGGACTCCTCGGAAGATTCTGCTTCCGCCGATACGGCCCAGCAGCGCTTGCTGGAACGCATCCTCGCGATCGGGCGCCCCTCCGTCGAGACGAGCAAGCCTTTGCCCATTGCGTTGGCACGGAGGGAAGAACTCGAACGCGAACGCGCCGAGTCGCTCAAATCGCACGAGGCCATCACGGAACTCGAACGCGAGCGTACCGGCCTGCGCGAGGAGATCGCGTCGCTCAACCGGCGCAGGGCGCAATGCGAAGACGAGCTTCACTCGATCGAAAGCCGCGACCGTCTCCAGCGTTTTATTGAAGTCCAGCGCATCCAGATTCGCATTGACGACGTCACGCAAAAGTGCTTTGCGTTGAGCAGCGTTCGCGAATTCCCGCTCGAGCACACGCCCGAAGTGCAGCGCGCCGCCAACGGCGTCGCCACCGCGCGCGCCCAAGTGGAACGCACCCGCGTCGAGTTGGACGACCTGCAGCGGCAGTTGCAGACGGAGATGGAACGCTTTGGCGGCGCGGACAGCCCCGCTTCCAACGACGTTCCAGAACACACAGAACGCGAACTGGGTGACCTGGAGGCGCGCATCACACGCCTCACGGAACGTCTGGAAGCTCTGGAAGAGGAGCGGACAAAGGCCGAACAGCGTTCAGCGCAGGCGCAACGCGATCTCGAACTGGCCCCGGACTTCAGCACCATCGATACCGATCCGGTTGAATGGCTCAGCCAGCTCGCGATGTCGTTTCGGTTGGCGGTGCAGTCGCGCGACAACGAAATGGAGAAACTGCGCCGCTTGCGCGAATCCGTCGACAAGCGCCAGTCCGTTGCCGTGAAACCCGGCTGGGTGTTTTCACGATTCGAAGACTTCCATGCCGAAGCCCGCGAATACGAAGTTCAATTGCGCGTCCATCGCGAACAGACCGCGGCGCTTCAAGCGTCGTTGGAGCGTTCGCGCACGCTGGCCCAGCGAAAGGATGTCAGCGCTCCCGGATTCATGTGGGGCGCGGGAATTCTGACCCTGTTTAGCGCAGGCTTCTTCATCGCATCGGCGTACTTCGAGAAACCCTATCTTTACATCCCCGCCATCTTGTGCACGATCTTGCTCATCGCATCCATCGCGGCGTGGATTCAAGGACGGATAGCGGCTCGCCGCGCGCACATGGAGGTCCTCGAAATACAGGACGATCTCCTGCGCCTCGACGAAGAAACCGAAGAGCGCCGTGAGCGAATCGACAAAGCCATTGCGGAGGCGGGCGTTGCGTCGTTGCGCGAGTTGGACGCGCTCTACGAGCAGTACACGCGAACCAGCGCGGAACTGAAAGCCCTGCGCGAAACCATGTCGCAACAAGAGCAACTTGCCGAAGAAGGCGATGAGCGGGTTCGCGATCTTTTTGTGAAAGTGAAGGAGACTTTCGAGAAGTTTGGCGAGACTGTCGCCGACGAAGACGATATTCAGAACGCCGTCAATCGCACCATCGCACGCTATCAGGAATGGCGCGATGCCAAACGCCGCCTCTCCGAGAGTAAGGACCGGCCTGCGCAGTTGGAAGCGCAATGCGAAAAGGTGCGCCAGGAACTTGAGGAATGCCGCCGCGAAGAAGTCAGCCGCGCGTTGGACGTCCGCCAAACCATGCGCGATTCCGGATTCCGCGAGGAATCGAAATACACCAGCGCGCTGAGCGCCCTGCGCGCCTACCGTATCCGTAGCGCCGACCTTCGCCAGAAACGCGGCCGCATCGACGTGCTGAAGGAACGGGCCGCGTCCCTCGAATGGCGTCTTGAAGCGGAACTGAAAGATCAAGCCAAGCAGGAAGAGGGTCTCGCGCGGCGCTTGGCCTTGGGTGGCGCGGATTCCATCGAACATTGGCACGAACTTGCCAAGCAGGCCAAACAGTATCGCGACGCATGGGAAGAACGTTCACGGCTTCAGGAGAAACTGGATTCGCTCCTGATGGGCGAATCGCTCGAGGCCCTGCGCAAAGCTGTTGAGAAAGACGGCCCCGCTGTAGAGTCGTTCCGCCGCTTGCCTACCGTCGTGAAGGAAGAGCTGGAAAGCCTGCGCACCGCCCTGGCCGCCCGGTCGAAACAGGAACACGACCTGCAACTCGAAATTGCCAAACGCACCGCCGGACAACGCTCGCTCAGCGAAATCGACGAAGACCTCGCCGTCGTGCAGGCCCGCATCGAACGCATGGAACTGGAGTTGGAAGCCGGCGCCTACGCCGCGGCGCTGATCGAAGAAGTTGCCCGCGACCGTCATTCCCGGATCGCGCCGCGCATGGCCACACTCGCCGGCGCGTACCTGCGCGAGATCACGGGCGGCGCCTATAACGAACTGGTTATCGGCCGCGACCTGCGCATCTCAGTCCGAATCCCGCAGACGAAGAAGCTGAGCGAGAATCCGCGCAACGGACTCAGCAAAGGCACCGTTGACCAGATCTACCTGGCCTTGCGGCTCGCCCTGGTCAAGAGCCTCAGTGACAGCGGCGAGAGCATTCCGCTGCTCCTGGACGATCCCTTTGCCAACTACGACGACGACCGTCTCTCCAAGGCGCTCAACGTGTTGCGGCGCATCGGCGAGACCAACCAGATACTTCTGTTCACGTGCCGGCACGACGTTGCCGAAGCTGCCACCGTGAGCGGTGTTCCAATCCTTACACTCTAATAACATTGCCCGCGTAAACTTGGCCGAAGCCAACTTGGAGCGCTCGCCATGCCAAACACCCAATCAAACGCCGCTGTCGTCCTGCTTAGCGGCGGACTCGACTCTTCCGTGCTCCTGTTTCATGTGCTGCGCGATCTGCGTCGCAGCCCCGTCTATGCACTCAGCTTTGAGTATGGCCAGCGCCACTCAAAGGAACTCGACTGCGCCAAATGGCAGGCGGATGCCGCCGAAGTCGAGCAGCATCGCATCGTCGATCTGTCGTTCCTGGGTGGGCTCGTGCGCAGCACCTCCGCGTTGGTGCGCGGCGGACAGGCCGTCCCCGATTTGAAGGATCTCTCTGCCGCCGACCTTGAGCAACCTCCCACATACGTTCCAAACCGCAACATGATCCTGCTGTCCGTAGCTGCCGCCTACGCCGAATCCTGCGGAATCTTCGATGTCTTCTACGGAGCACAAGCCTTGGACGAATATGGTTATTGGGACTGCACGACCGACTTCCTCGAACGAGTCAACAGCGTACTCGCGCTGAACCGCCGTAAACCCGTCAACATTCACGCGCCCTTTATCCGCCGTAAGAAAGTCGATTCCGTCCGCCTCGGCGCAGCCTTGGGCGTCAACTTTTCCTACACGTGGTCCTGCTACCGCGGATCGGACAACGCGTGCGGCACGTGCCCAACCTGCGTCGAACGCATGAATGCCTTTCGCGAAGCCGGCTTAAAAGACCCCATCGCCTACGACTAATCTCGTGCGCGCGCAGAGCCCAGCAGGAATTCACACCGCTGGCGCAGTTCCTGTTCCCGATTCTTCCATTTGAGCGTATCTTGCCGCTACGAGATACGTGGCAATGCCCACGCCGCCTTTCACGGCGGCAATGACCCACGCCATACCCCACGCTCCGTAGCGGGGAACGACGAAGAGTCCAAGCAGCAGCGTCGCAAGGACTTTGGCAAGTTCGAGGAAGGCGATGGCGCGC
>JAIBAQ010000043.1 GCA_019695095.1 Candidatus Hydrogenedentota bacterium | reverse complement strand
CCCCTTCAGGGCGCATCTCTTTCTGGGTAACGGTTACCTAGGGCGGCGTTTGAAATTGTTCGTTGCTCGCCCGCAACGAACAATCCCAAACTCTGCCCTAGGCTAGCATGTCCAGCGCCTCCGGCGCGGAATTCGCGACGCTGAGCTTGTATGCACTTCGTTACTGCACGCCGTTTTCGCAAACTCAATTTCGACAGCTATCGTGAGTTATGTCCAGCGCCTCCGGCGCAGAATCTATAGAGTGTGATGCACAAGTGACGTCTTCGTGTGTCGTCTTCCGGTCTGTTCCGGTCCCAAAGGACTAGTCGTCCGTGTGCGGCACATTAGCGTGGAAGATTCCACACCTTGAGAGCGTACGTCTCGTTTCCCCTCATCCTTTTCGGCAATTGCCACTTCCTCACGGTATGAATCATGTCTAGCGCCTCCGGCGCGGCGTTGCGGCATTCTGCAAGCACAAGTCCTGTCTTCCTTTCGTACTACTATCCGAAAAAGTCTGGGTAGGCTTCACGAAATCCCCCGTGGTTTGAAGTCATTCGGGCTGAATCCTTTCTCTTATCGGCGTTTATCGGTGTTCATCGGTGGTTGAGTCAATTTGGTTTCGGCTACGCTGCTCTAAGTTCTAACGGATATCTGACCTTGCCCCAATTGCTGCCCCTGTGCCGCGCTCTAAATCAAAAATCTCCGTACAGTTGGTTCATGTTCTGGCAGGCGCACAGCTACCGCATTTTCACTTCTTACAGCTACGAATCAGAAACCTTCCAACGCTTGGTGAAAATGCGCTCACGAGAATGTCGTAGGTATGAAAGGCTAAAGCGCTCTAGGCAAATCTCTTACGCGTGCGAACGCTATACTCAATCTGTCGAATCCAACGCGAATAAGACCGTTGCCCGGATTTGACCCCAAGGGGGTCCGACATAGTAGCCTAGGGCAAAGTTTGAAGACGTACGCCCGCGAAGCGAGGCGTGCGGCTTCAAACGACGCCCTAGGTAACGAATCACGCGAATAGACCGCCCTGAAGGGGCGGAACACGGGGGTTTGCCGATGCCGCAGTCCCTTTCTAACGTCATGGTCCATGTCGTGTTTAGCACAAAGAACCGTCTTCCCGTCATCACGCCCGAAGTTCAGCCCAAGTTGTACGGCTATATGTTCGGTATCCTCTCGGGGATCAATTGCCATGCGATTCGCATCGGCGGAACCCTGGATCATGTACACGCCCTGTGTGTCCTGGGACGCGCTGTTTCCGTGGCTGATTTAATAGAAGAACTTAAACGACAGTCCTCCAAATGGATGAAGTTGCAGGGTGAGAGCTTTCGCGATTTCTTTTGGCAACGCGGTTATGGGGCATTCAGCGTGAGCGAATCGAACGGACCCGCCGTCCAGCGCTATATCAATTCCCAAATGGCACACCACCGCAAAATGGATTTTCAGGAGGAATTCCGCGCTCTCCTACGCAGACACAGGATTGAATTCGACGAGCGCTACATCTGGGATTGAGGAACTTGCCCCCTTCCCCCTCTCGCTTCATTTTGATACAATGAGCACATGACCACAAGACAGCGCGCTTCGATTGGAAACATAGAGCCTCCTCCCCGAACGCCGGTGTTGCTGGCGATGGCGGACGTGCCGAGGGCGGCAACCCTTGCCCGGTATCTTCAGGGCGTAGGGTATGCGGTAGAGCAGTGCCATGATGCGAAGGGGGTGCTGCGGTTGACCAGCCGCAAGTCCTTCGAAGCAATGGTTTTAGATATGGACCTCTCTGCGGATGCGGGCGTCGATTTGGTGTCGTATGTCCGCCGGGGAAGTCCACGCACACGCATCGTTCTGCTATTCGATATCGCCCATATTGACGTGGCGCTGGACGGGGTGCGCAAGGGGGCGGCCTTCTATTTGCCCAACACGTGCGACCCGACGGACGTGGGCCTCGTCGTAAACAAGGTACTACGGGGGTTAGCCCACGAGACGGCAGCGGACCGGCTCGAACAGAACATGTTCGAGGAAATGGTTGGCGAGTCGGCGGCGATGAAGCGGGTGATTGAGGTCATCTCGAAGGTCGCACCCACGGACAGCACGGTTTTGCTCCTCGGCGAGAGCGGCACGGGCAAGGAAGTCCTGGCGAACGCGGTGCACCGGCTGAGCCCGCGCCGGGACATGCCGTTCATCGCCATCAACTGCGCGGCGCTGCCGGACCAGCTTCTCGAGAGCGAGATGTTTGGACATGTGAAGGGGGCGTTCACGGGCGCGGAGTCGGACAAGCGGGGCTTGTTCGAGGAGGCCGACGGCGGGACCATCTTCCTGGACGAGATTGGCGACATGGCCCTGGTGACGCAGGCGAAGCTGTTGCGCGTGCTGCAAAACGGCGAAATCCGCCCCGTCGGCAGTTCGAAATCCATGCGGGTGGACGTGCGCGTGATTGCCGCCACGAACCGCGACCTGGAGCAGGCGGTGTCGGCGAAGGAGTTTCGCGAGGACCTGTATTTCCGGTTAAACGTGATTCAGATCCGGATACCGCCGTTGCGCGATCGGCTGGACGCGCTCCCAAAACTGGCCAGTCATTTCATCGCGCAGTTTAACCGGCAGTACGGACGGAGTGTGACGGGGTTCGACGAGCAGGCCCAGGTACTGCTACGCAACTACGATTTTCCTGGCAACGTGCGCGAGCTGGAGAGCATTGTCGCGCATGCGGTCATCATGAGCGATGGACAGGTCATCCGCGCGAGCGATCTGCCGGACAGCGTGGTGCGGGGAAGCCGGCCGCGGCTGGCGTTGCCGAATTACGCGCGGGATGAGATAGCGACATTGACGGACATGGAGTCGCAGATGATCCGATCGACGCTGGAACGGTTGAATGGAAATCAGACGGAAGCGGCCAAGCGCTTGGGGATTTCGCGGTCGACGTTGTGGCGTAAGATGCGTGAGTATGGATTAGGGTGACAGGCGGGGTATCCAACCCGTCGACCGTTTTGCTTCGATTGGGATAGCTAAGAGGCAGGCAAGATGCCTGCCACACGTTCTTGGGACGCGAAATTTGGGAGGTGGCTCATGCGAGGCAAGCTGATGTGCTTGTTCGTTGTCGGTCTGGTCGCGGCGGTTTGCGCGCGCGGGGAAATTGCATTTTACGTGTCGCTAGGCGGCGAGAACGCAAACAACGGTACGAAAGAAGCCCCGTTCAAGACCTTGGATCGTGCGCTGACGTTTGTGCGCGAGAAGGCCGCCTCGATGAACGAGGACGTCGTCGTCTACGTAGGCGGCGGGACCTACCGATTGAAGACGCCGCTCCGTTTTGCCAAGCAGGACTCCGGCCGCAACGGGCATTCGGTTGTGTGGAAGGCCGTCGACGGCGAGAAGCCCGTCATCAGCGGCGGTATTGTCGTGGATGGGTGGACACCGGATGCCGATGGGCGGTGGAAGGCGCGTCTGGACGTTGCCGATATGCGGCAACTTTACGTGAACGGCGCGCGCGCGCAACGGGCGCGGGGCGCGTTTCCCGAGGGCGGTGGGCGTTACGGCGAGTTGCAGGCCATCGACGCGGATGCGGGACACACCGCGCCGGGCGAGGCGATGGCAGCTTGGCGGAACCAGGGCGATATCGAATTTGGGTATCCCAGTTCGTGGAGCCATATGATCTGCAAGGTCAAGAGCATCACGCCGGACGGACAGGGCGGCGTGAAAATTGCCATGCAGCAGCCGGGGTTCTTCCTGGCGTCGCGCAAGGAAGGACGTCAGGCGGAGATGCCGGAGTACATCGAGAACGCCTTCGAATTGCTGGATGAACCGGGCGAGTGGTATTTCGACAAACCTGCGAAGACGCTTTATTACCTTCCGCGCGACGGCGAAGACATGACGAAGACCGAGGCGGTTGTGCCGGTGCTAGAGACGTTGATGACGCTTGAGGGCGTGGAGAACATCCGGTTTGAAGGACTCACGTTCGCGGAAGCGACGTGGTTGACGCCGAACCGTATCGGTCACGCGGACGTGCAGGCGAATTGCACGATTGCGCCGGAAGCGCTATTCGAACGCGACGGGTGGGTCGTGAATCTGCAAAACGAGTACACGAAAAGCCCGGCGAACGTGCGATTGATTGCCTCGCGAAACGTACGCTTCGAGCGATGCTCGTTCACGAGGCTGGGCGGCGCGGGACTCGATATCGAGCAAGGTTCGCAAGGGAACCACGTGATCGGTTGCGTGTTTCAAGACATCTCGGGCAGCGGCGTGCAGATCGGCGACGTGAAGAAACAGGACCACCATCCCGACGATCCAGGGCGTATCGTGAAGGGAAATCGCGTGGAGAATTGCGTCTTCCGAAACATCGGCGCGGAGTACGAAGACAGCGTGGGCGTGTTTGGCGGATATACCCAGGAGACCGTCATCGCGCACAACGAGTTTGCGGAGTTGCCGTATAGCGCGATATCGATCGGCTGGGGTTGGGGCGAGCAGGACAGCGGCGGCGGCTCGTATCCGGCGCCGTTCATGTACGAAGCGCCGACGCCCGCGAAGGACAACCGGATCGAATTTAATCACATTCACGACGTGATGCTGAAGCGCGACGACGGCGGCGCGGTGTATACGCTGGGCAACCAACCCGGGACGATCATTCGCAACAACCATATCCACGACAGCACGAACAATCCGGGAGGCATCTACCTCGACGAAGGAAGCGGATTCATCGAAGTCACGGGCAACCTTGTCTACGGCGTGAAGACGGCGATGAACTACAACAACCGCAACCAAGATCGCATCAACACCTGCAACGAGCACGATAACTTGTTCGATGCGGACCCGAACACGGACGCGGCGCAGTCTGTAGTGAAGGCCGCGGGACTTGAAGAAGCGTGGAGGGATTTGCCGAGGTAGGGTAGAGGTCTTTTGTGGACGATATGGACAGTGTGGACGATATGGACTTCATGGGCAGTAGGACATACCAGATCCCGCCCGCTTAAACGGCGTCCATTTCGTCCACGTAGTCCACAGTGTCCACTCAGGAGGTCCGACCTGTCTTCGCTTCGCTTGGGTCAGTCCCCGATTTCCTTGTAGATGGCTTCGTCGTGCCAGACGCGCCACATGAGTTCGTAGCGGCTGAGCGGAAGGCCGGTGAAGGCGCAGTTGCTTGTGGAGAAGATGTAACCGCCGCCGGGCATGCCGTGGTGGATGCAGTAGCGGGCGGATTCAACGACTTCCTCGTCGGTGCCGGACGTCAGCAGGCCGCAGTTCACGTTGCCGATAAGGCACACGCGGTCGCCGTAGCTGCGCTTCACTTCCGCGATGTCGACGCCGCCTTGCGGATCGAGCGAATGCAACGCGTGCGGGTTCGCATCCACAAGCTGATCGACGATCGGCATGATGTTGCCGTCAGTGTGCTTGATTGTATAGAAGCCGAGTTCGCGCTCGCCCGCGATGACTTGCTTCAGGTACGGCGTGATGAGTTCCGCGAACATGTCCGGGCTTAAGAACGGGCCGTGGTTGAAACAGTAGTCGTCGCAGAGCGCAAATCCATCAAGGCCGCCGTGCTTGGCGAGACGCTCGGCCCACGCGAGTTGCTTGTCCACCTTCCGCTGCGCTTGCTCCTTGGCCTCGTCGAAATGCTCGTAGAACCAAACCGTCTGGTCCATCATGTCGTCGCCGTTGGGAATCGGAAACGTGGCGTCGCCGTGGAGCATGAGAAAATACTCGTCGCCGGATTTCTCGCGCACGAGATCGATGGTGCGCAACGCTTCGTCTTCATTCCACGGATTCGGGTGCAGGAAGATGGCGCTATGCTCGTAGCGGCGCGCCGTTTCGACAAAGATGTCGGCCATTTCGTTGCGGTGCAGCGCGCGCTCGGCATCGGTCATCTGGTCCCACTGCGCGTAGTTGCGATGACTCGGATGAACCTTTCCGAAGGCCTCCATCGTGAGAAAGAACACGAGCTCAAAATGCGGCACGCGCCCCTCAATCGGACGGCGCTCCAGCGCGGCAATGAATCGTTCGCGGTGTGTCATGGCGCTAAGCTACACCGCCTGTCCCGCGGCGTGTTGCGCGGCGAGCTCGGCGATAACGTCGGGATCGAGTTTTGGGAAGAGGACCTGCGGCGTCTGAAGCGGCGCGCCTGCGGGCATACCGTTCTTGGCAGCGTTCCACGCGTCTTCGCCGCCGTTGGGTCCGTTAACGGGCAATGTCACGCCGAGAGTCTCCGCGAGTATGGCCGCGCCGTCGGGCGTGAAGGGGGCCATGACGGTGCACAGCGCGCGAACAACCTGGCAGCAAACGTGCAGCGTCGTGGCCGTGCGAACCATGTCGGTCTTGCGCGTGACCCACGGGGCCTTGGCGTCGAAATAGACATTGGCCCTGCGGCCGATGTCGATGAACCGCTCGACGGCCTGACGGAACCGGAAGTTCTCGATGGCTTCGGCAACGCTGTCGATGAGGCCGGGCAGCGAATCGAGCAGTGCGCGATCCTCGTCATCGAAGGCTCCGGGTTCGGGCACTTTGTGATCGAAGTTCTTGACGGTCATCGTAAGCGAGCGGTGTACGAAGTTACCGACGATGTCGCACAACTCGCCGTTGTACTTGTTCTGGAACTCGTCCCAATCGAAGGCGGCGTCTTTGGCTTCGGGCATGATCGCGCCGATGTAGTAGCGGATGGCGTCTCGGGAGAACTTCGACGCAAACCAGCGCACGCTGATCATGTTGCCCTTCGACTTCGATCCCTTTTCGGCCTTGCCGGTTTGCCGGTTCATGACGTTGAGGTATTCGTTGCCGACGACGTTGTCCGGCAGGATGTAGTCGCCCTGCCCCATAAGCATGGCCGGGAAGATGACGGCGTGGAACGGTACGTTGTCCTTGCCGATGAAGTGCACAAGGCGCGTGGAGGCATCTTTCCACCACGGCACCCAGGCGTTCTCGCCTTGGCCTGTGTCGATGCCCCATTGGCGCGTGTTGGTGACGTAGCCGATGGGCGCGTCGAACCACACGTAGATGCGCTTGCCCTGCGCCTGGGGATCGTCGAGCGGAATCGGCACGCCCCAATCGAGGTCGCGCGTGATACAGCGCGCGCGCAGATCGTTTACCCAACCGTAGGCAATGCCCTTCACATTGGTCCGCCATTCGGGATGGCTGTCGAGCCACGCTTTCAAACGGTCCGTGAAATCCTGCAGTCTCAGGAACCAATGGGCGGAATCCTTGAGAATCGGCGTCGAGGTGTCCCCGGGGATGTTGACTCGCGGCTCAATGAGGTCTTGCGCGGCATATTGCGCACCGCAGTTCTCGCATTCGTCGCCGGACGCATCGACGTAGCCGCATTTCGGACACGTGCCCTTCACGTAGCGATCGGGGAGAAACTTCTGCGACTGCTCGGAGTACCATAGCTTCATGGACTGTTGGTCGATGCTGCCGGCTTCGTGCAGCTTGGTGAAGAAGGCTTGCGTGGTGTCGATATGCAGCGGCCACGAGGTGCGGCCGTAGATGTCAAAAGAAATGCCGAGTTGAGCGAAGGCCTCCGCGTTGGCCGTGTGATAACGGTCGATCACGTCTTGCGGCGTGATGCCTTCTTTCATCGCGGTGAGGATGATTGCCACTCCGTATTCGTCGGACCCGCAGACGTACAGAATCGGATCGCCCTTGAGGCGTTTGAAGCGCACGTAGATGTCGGCAGGGAGATAGGCCCCGGCGATGTGACCCAAATGGATATGGCCATTCGCGTAGGGCAACGCGCTGGTCACCAACGTGCGTTTGAAAGCGGCATCTTCCGGCATGGTACTCCTGATACTCCTTGTCTACGTTCCACGGGCTTATGCTCACCGCTCGGCGGTCAGCGGGGGAATTGCGGGGTCCGAAGGCGCATTTTACAGGTTGCAGGGGACCGGTGTCATCCGGAGGGTGGCACAGGGGTGTGCGTCTGAAGAGTAGGAACAGCGGATTCACGACGGAATCAGGGCGAGTATTTGTGCGTGTGCATTTACAGGCTCATTCACGCGCCCGGATACTATGGTCCCGAGACCCCCCCCTTATTGCGGGCACTCTTTACGCCGTAGGCGTTGAGCCTCGTTAGCCGTGGGTTGCGAATCCGCCGAAGGCGGAGAGCTACCCACGGATCGGGAACACTCTCCATGTCGTCTACCCGGAACGGGTTGCGGCCTTGTGCGGTTCGAGGCCCGCGATACAAGGCCGCAAGCCCTACAGGCTTGTCCATTGGGGCGCGACTTGGACCCAAGGTAGGCACGTCTACGCTATCGCTCCGTCGGGCCAACCGTTGGGCTAAGGAGGCAAAACCTCTTCGAGGTAGCAAGATAACAATCGCTCGGAAATCCATCGCCCCCGCTTTTCAGACGCACACCCGTGGCACAGGCCAGCTTCATGCGACCTCGCCCCACCGAAGCGAGGCGTCTCTTAGAAACTGGTAGTATTGTTGTGTGCTGGACTCATACAGTTCATGAAGTGCGATGTACGTCGGAGTGAGATGTGCAATGAATAACAGGCCGCATGTCGAAGTTGTCGAAATCTATAACGGGTATGAACCACCATTTCCCATTGTGCCCGTCGTTGAGAAGGCGCTTCGTGTCGTACCTGGCAGGTATTTGGGGGGACTGGGCCAAATAGTCCTGCGCAATGCAGATGGTCTGTCTCGGGAACGTAGACGAAGTAAGACGAAAAGTCGTGGCAAGGACGTTCAGATAAAGGAAGCTCTGGGTCTTTATCATCAGCCACGGAACGGAAGTCATGCTCATGTGGAACTCTTCGTCGACAATATAGTCAAGAGAAGAGGTAGCAGCTTTGGCGCACGCGTGGTGATCTCCCTGAAAACTGCCTTCGTCCTTTTTCATGAAGTAGGCCATCATATTCATTTCACGAAGTACCGTGAGAATGGGCAAATAGAAACCGTTGCCGATCGGTATGCCTTTAAGTTCATGCGGAAGTACTTCGTGCGAATTGCGCCATGGTTGATTGCCGCTGTGGTTATCACGGCGCTCAATCCAACGAAGTGGCCGAAGGTAGTGGCGATGTTGCGCCACCTTTTCACGGTATTGACGAGACCCAAGAAAGTGTCGCAAAAGACGCGCCGCCGAAAATCGAGGTGAGATCTTAACTCTTACTCCATCCCTTAATAAGCTGCAGCACCTCGCGCACGTAGGCGCATTCGCAGTCTGCGCCGCAGGGCCGGAGCTCTTCCTTGTTCAGGCAATAGCGCGGGCAGACATCCGAGCCCGTCCGGGGTTCGGGATACACGGGCCCGTTGTAGAGATGCCTGAAGTCGTCCGCGGTGATGGCCATGGTCGTGCCGCAGGAGTGGTTGAAAAGGAAAAGGCCGGCCCCAAGGTCATCAAACCGGACTTGATAGCCCGCCAGCACCAAGGACGGATCGGACAACAGCGCATCCTGCGAGGACCATACCGTGCCGCAATGGGGACACTTCCGGTAAAGGCCTTCGAGACCAGGCTCGGTTGCGGGGGCTTCCTGAGGCACGGTCTTCGTCAGTGCGCACTGCGGAATTACAATGGTGAACGAGGACCCCTTGCCCAATCTGCTGGAGACAGCGATGCGTCCGCCGTGGCTTTCGACGATACGGTAGCTTATCGCAAGGCCAAGGCCGGTTCCCCGGCTGCCTTTGGTCGTGTAGAAGGGTTGCGAGATTCGGGCCAAATCCTCGTCCGAGATGCCGACTCCGTTGTCGGCCACCTGGAGCATGAGAGTATCGCCCTTCCAACCCGTAGAGACCGTGACTTTGCCTTCGTGCGCGCTGCACGCGTCGACCGCATTGCGGACGAGGTTCAGCAGGGCGCGATGAACCTGGATGCCGTCGATGTTGGCGGGCTCGAATCCTCCGCCTTGGAATGCGAGTTCGACTTTCTGGTCGGTTGCCGCCGGCCGCACGATATCGAGGACATCCTGCACCAACCCGTTTACGTAGGTTGGGGCTCGCTTGATTTCGGTATCGCGCACAAACGAGATCAAGTCGTTGAGGTACGCATCGATCGTATCCAGGGAGCGCCGGATAATCCGCCGGGCGGTCAGGAAGGTCCGAGATGGGGAGTCGCCTTCCTCGGCGGCGGACTCCATGAGTTCGACGCCGCCTTTGACACCCGTGAGCACGTTGCGCATGTCGTGACTGATTCCCGCGATCGCTTGTCCGAGCGCGGCCATTCTCGCCTGGGCGACCATGCGCTCGTCGAGTTGTTTGCCTTCGACCGCAAGGCCGATGAGGTACGCGATGGCGGTCAGGAATTCGAGTTCCTTACCGGGATGGCGGGTCTGCTGGGGTAACGTGTCGACGTAGATGGCGCCGACCGTGCGCGAGTTGCCGCACAACGGCGCGCACATGGCCGCGCCAATGGCATGGCGCAGCAGGGTGTCGGAACCGCTGAACCGTGGATCGGACTGGGCGCACTCCGTGTAGAACGCGGTCCGCGATCGCATGACGTGGTCGGTAAGCGTCTTGCTCAAGGGAAGCGCGTGCAGATCGTCATCCAGAGAGAGGCTGGCGCAAAGCGTAGGCTCCTGATTCTTGTCGAACTGAATCACGATGGCGCCGCGGCGAGCGGGCAGCGCCTCCAGCGCGAGCGCAAGGATTTGGTTGAGCAGATCGGAGAACGGCAGGCGCGCGCCGATCAAGAGAGTCGCCCGGTAAAGCGCGGGGAAGAAATCCGTCTTCTGCTCTTCAAGCAGCTTGTCGTGCGATTTACGCGCGTTCTCATGCGTTATGCAAACCGTATTGCCTCGCGGCACCGCTTCCAGATCGTCGCGGCCGGCAGATCGCATAACAATCGTATACGGGCCTATCGATACGAAGTCTCCTTCGGACAAAAGTGTCTTACCAACACGAAGCCCATTGAGAAAGATGCCGTTGGTGGAATCGTTGTCTTCGATGGTGACGGAACTATCGACGCTGCGCATGATGGCGTGGAGGCGCGAGATGGCGGGATCGGGCAGTACTAAATCCGATTCCACAGCGCGTCCGATGACGCAACAACCGTTTGACAAACGAAAAGAGCGATCAGGCTCGCCCTCCCTGAAGGCAACGACCACGTACTCGTGCATACCACCCCCACTGCTCAGAAAGTACAGCCCGCCTGCTCGTCTCGCCACGACTCGTCCGGCATTCACATGCCAAACCAACCACGACTACGGCAATACGGTCACGCGATGGGGCGCGGGAAGCGCTTCCGGCCCGGAAAGATCCACCCCAAGATCTTTCAACCGCCCATCCGCAATGCCGTAAATCATCCCATGAACAGTGAGCTGACGTCCAATCCGCCACGCCTTCTGTACGATCGTAGTAGCGGCGACGTTCTGCGCCTGCTTCACCACGCTCAACTCGCAGAGGCGATTGATGCGCGCCTGTTTGTCCGGAATCATCGACAAGATATTGGAGTGGACCTGGGCAAGGTCGCGCAAGTGGCGCAGCCAATTATCGATCAAACCAAGGGAATCGTCTTCGAGCGACGCCGCCACGCCGCCGCATCCGTAGTGGCCGCAGACAATGATGTGTTCGACGCGAAGAACATCCACGGCGTATTGAATGACAGAGAGGCAGTTGAGATCGGAGTGGACGACCAAGTTGGCCACGTTTCGGTGTACGAACAATTCCCCCGGCAGCAGTCCGACGATTTCGTTTGCTGGCACGCGGCTGTCGGCGCAGCCAATCCACAAATACTTGGGCGACTGCTGGCGCGCGAGCGCATGAAAGAAATCGGGGCGGCTCTGGTGCATTTGTGCCGCCCAGGAGGCATTGTTATCCAGGAGGTGCTGCAGAACGTGCACGACGTAACCTCGCATGCGTTGCAGTGATAAGTGTGACTAGTATAGAGGATGGCCCCGCACGCGTCGAGGAACACGTGCGGGGCCAAGCGTTCAGAGCATATTCGAAAGAGGTCTTTAAGCCTTCAGCTTATCCAGAAGGGCTTTGCAGCGCTTCACGCCTTCGGACTCGCTCAAACGGTCTCCTTCGTATTCGATTCCGATGAAACCGTTGTAGCCATGTTTATCGACCACAATTTCAATAAGCTTGGCGTAGTCCATCTTGGTTTCTTCGCCGGTGGTATCGTCAAAGTCATGGCACTTGGCGCTCACGGCCTTGTGGGCATACTTCATCAGCGTGTCAGTGCCGCTATAGATGTCGGCGCCCTGCGGGAAGTTTCCGAAATCGGGCAGGGTCCCGAAGCGGGGATGATTCACGGCAGCCATGAGCTTCTCGACGGCATGCGGATAAGACGACGGCCCGCCGTGATTCTCGATGATCACGAACTGACCTTTCTTGTCGCCATACTCGCAGAGTTCATGGAAGCCCGGCGTCGAACGTTTGATAAATTCGTCCAGCAGCTTCTCGTCGTTCTCGGTGCCCGCCTGCGCGCCGGCCCAGTTCATACGCATCGAATGGCAACCGAGATACTCGCAGATGTCGAGCCATTTCTTGTGGCGCTCAACGGCCTCTTTCCGCTGGTCTTCGTCGCGGCCGCCGATATTGCCTTCGCCATCTACCATGATGAGAAGTATCTTCACGTTGTTGTCGACGGCGTTCTTCGCAAGCGTGTCCAAATAGGGTTTCATTTCGGCGAAGGGTTTCTTCACCGGCTCGAGCAGTTGATTTACCAGCTCGATGCCTTCGATGTCGAACTCCTGTCGGGAGACCTTCGGCATGTCCAGCATGGGCATTTCGCCCTTCTGAATAGCGCGATGGAACGACCAGCCCGCGAGCGAGATCTTGTACTCACGCGCGGCAAACGCCTTCTCCCCGACGGTGGCGGCGAGGCTAAGCGCGGCTACACCGGAACCGGCTACCTTGATGAATTCCCTGCGCGAATGTTTGTGCTTCATATCCTGTGTCCTCAGTGGGTTCGGTTGGAAAAGCTGACTCCCGATGCGGAGCAAAGCCCGGGCAGTGAGAACCATGCTAGCGGAAAGGCGGATGGGTGTCCACTCGGGGGTTGAAGAGGCGAATGGAGGCGATGGGGCGGAACTTGGGTACGTCCAAACGGGCGTGTTTGGAAGAGTCAAATGCGGCGGAAAAAAGGGACAGACACGTCTCCGCTTCGCTGCGCTTGTGTCAGTCCCTGTTTTCCGCCCCCAATCAGGTCACGGAGTAGCTCCATCGCAGGGGATGGCCCCCTTCGTAGGGCATCACGCCATGGAATGGACGCGGATCGTCGCCGAATACGAGCGGGAGGAAGTGCCGGTCTCCTTCCCAAAGAGGAAGTTCAAGAATGCGGTCGACAGCAATCCACTCCAGGGATCCCTCGTGGTTCTCCTCGGCGGGAGTGCCTTCAAAACGATCGATGCGAAAGATGAACCCGAACCAGTGTTCGCCTTGCGCGCCAAAGCCGGGCCAATTCACCGTTCCCCGAAGCTGAAGCGAGACGCATTCGATGCCTGCTTCTTCGCGTATCTCGCGGCGCATGCCCGCGACCACGTCTTCCAACGGATCGAGTTTACCCCCAAGTCCGTTGTATTTGCCGTAGTGCTGGTCGTCGGGACGTTTGTTGCGATGGACCATGAGCGTCTCTGATCCGTCGGGAGACATCACGAATCCCAAGGTTGCCAGGATGGGAGTGTAGGGCATGGGAAAACGTTCCTTTCAGCTATGTCGTGTTCGACAGCCCAGTGTACGCGAGTTGGCGTCACGGCGGGAAATAGGCTGATGCCGCATTTTGCGCCGGCGCAAAACGCAGACTATGATCCGCACGCGGAAACGCCAACCATTCAATGGAGCAACTATGCGCGCAGTTCGATTTCTAGTCTTGTTCGTGATAGCCGGTGGATTCTTTGCCTCTGTTGCAGAGGAAGTCCAAGTACCTAACGAAGCGGCTTCGTGGCGGTTCGACAATGGCGGAGAATTTCCGGGTGCCAGCGGTGGCGTGACCAATGGCGCGGATGGTTCGCTGGTGCTTCGCTTTGATTTCACGAAGGGTGGCGCCTACGTGGCTGCGTACCATGATTTGGCGCAACCTGCGTGCTTGGAAAGCGTGTTGTTCAAGGCAAAGAAGCCGGTGGGAACCGTGATGACGGTTCGCATGGTGGACAGCGCCGGGCAGAACTTCCAGAAGTCGGTTTCGTTCTCGAACGCCGATTGGCAGCGGCTTGAATGCAAAGTGGAAAGCACGGACGGTCATTTCGGCGGGCCGAACGACGGCGTATTGAGGCAACCCATCAAGACCATCGGAATCCTTGCCGAGTCTGGCGGCGTGCCCGGCGCGCAAGGCGAAATCAGCATCACGGAAGTATCGGGCAAGATTGGCGCGGCGGTGGCCCCGGCGCCCGCACCCGAGCCCCCGACGGTACGCGATTACATGGTGACCGTTTTCGACTCGGACTCCGGTTTCGGTGAAGGCGGCGGGAGTTCGTTCCACGACGGCATGTGGACCGCCGATCTGTATAAGACAGAGTCGACGCATCTTTCTCATTCCCTGCCGCTGTTCGGCAAACCGAAGGAGTTCACGTTGCGTGTGCGCGGAGGCGTGCAAGGCAATGTTCTGAAGATTGGCCTCGGGTCGCATTTTCAGATTTTTGAGCGCACGCTGGGCACACTGAATGGGGGCGAGCAGACCTTCACGTTTCCCGCACCGCCGGACGGCTGGTCCTACTACGGAGGAGAAAATGACGGAGTCTCGCGAATGCCGTTGCGTCTATCGCATTTAACGATCGAGCGAGGTAGCGCTCCCCGGATTCAATCCGAAGTCTTGATGCTCGATCTCCGGTGCAAGACCGAGGTTGCTGGAGACGGTTCGGTCATTATCCTGGCGTCTGTCAGTGATGATGGGGCGTCGGGATCGACGCGCACGTTGTCGGCATCGTGCAAAGCTTGGAGCCTGTTGGAGCAGAAGACGACGGGAACTCTTCACGCGGTTGCGCGGAGTTGGGACGGCGACACGCTTTGGCAGGAAGACGCGCCGCTGACGCTCGAAGGCGAAGGGCATGCGGAGACCCATACGGTCCAAGCCACGATTCCTGCCGCGTTGAGTTTTGCGGAGATGGAGTTTCAATTTTCCGCCGAGGGCATACCTGCGGCGAGCGCGCAGACATGCTACGCGAGCGCCATGAACAGTCCCGGCGACGCCACGTTACGGCCCAGTTCGCCGTGGGGGATGGGCCTGTTCCTGTACCGCAACCCCGACAATGCGCTCGGCTACAAGATTATGGACGTGGAGGCGAGTCTGGCAAAGGCTGCGGGCGTGAAGTGGTGCCGGGAAGAGTTCAGTTGGGCGGCCACGGAGCCTCAACCGGGCCAATATGATTTTCATTTCTATGACGAAGTCGTAAATGCGGCAAACCGGCACGGCATCAGCGTGTATGGGCTTCTGTGCTATTGGTCGAACTGGACGAAACCTTACACCGAGCAGGGAATCGATGACTACTGCCGATGGGCACGCGCCGTGGTGAAGCATTTCAAAGGCCGCGTGAAGCATTGGGAAATCTACAACGAGCCCAACATCTTCTTTTGGAGCGGTCCGAAAGAGTTGTATCCGGTATTGGTGAAGAAGTGCTACGCGCAAATCAAAGCGGAAGACCCCACCGCGCAAGTGCTGGCCATCTCCACGTCGGGAATCGATCGCAAGTTCATTCAGACGTGCCTCGACGCGGGCGCGCCGTTCGACATCCTGACGATTCATCCCTATCGACGCGCGCTGGACGAGCGGCAGTTCACGCGTGAACTTCGGGGAGTCGCCGAGCAAGTGAACAACCGCCCAGTGTGGATCACTGAAATGGGCTGGAGTACGCAGGTTGGCGGCACCAGCGAGCGGGCGCAGGCGCAACTGATCGCGCGGAGCTACCTGACCGCGGTGGGTTCGGGCGGCTGTCAGAACATGAGTTGGTACGACTTCCGCGACGACGGCACAAACGCTTTCTACAACGAAGACAATTTCGGGATTATGCGGCACAACCTGGTGCCGAAACCCGCGTACCGGGCCTTGGCAACGGTATGCCGCACGATGGCCGTGGGAACGCCGCGCTTCAACGAAGCGTATGGCGACGGCATCTTTGCTGTGGAATCGGGCCAGACGGTGGCGTTCTGGAGCGACCAAGGGGAACGCAGCGTTCAGGTAAAGGTGAAGAAAGGAACGCCCCGAGTCGTGAACCTCATGGGAGAGCCCATTCGCGTCACGCGCAATGACTTGGGCTTGGTGGTGCCGGTCAAACTGGACCCGGTTTTCGTGTACGGGGCGGAAGTGGGCCCCATGCAGAAACCCTTGCGCAAGAAGGGCGTGCCCTCGGTTGAGGCCGAGCCTATCCGGTTCTGACCTTGCCGGCCGCAGAAACAAAAATGGCGTCCCCAAGGGGATTTGAACCCCTGTCGCCGCCGTGAAAGGGCGGTGTCCTAGGCCAGGCTAGACGATGGGGACGCGGACTCATTGGCAATCTGAAGCATCAGCGCCAAAAAGCGGCATGTATGATGGCAGATGGCGGCTGCCTAAGTCAAATACGATACGAAGTTGCCAAAAGACAGACCCCTCGGAGGGCGAACTTTCCAGTCCGCCGCTATACCGCTGTTGTGGCGGGGTCCCGACCGAGCCACTCACCTCGACCGAATGGTCTCCCGTCTTACGCTTGGTTTGTAAGCGTGCCAGTGGTCGGGTTCATGGCTCCCCACATTTCGCGCCCTCGTGAGATGCTGCACGTGTGCGGTACATCCACATTCCATATTTGGATTCCTGTGCGCCGCATTCCGGCGGTACCGATCCAAAATGGTGGACCGCTGGCGTCCCTTCAGGACGCACGGCGGAGGCAAGTAGTCCGCCGATTGCGCTGCCGCGACCGCCAAGGTCGTGTTGCTTTGACTCTATACGCCGGATGAATTGGCGGCGTTGATCGACGATTCCGGGGCGATAGGCAAGGGCGTGTGAACCTGCGGCAGCTCTCCGCGAGAAACCAGTTCCGCGTAGTACGAATCGTCTTTGGTCCGGACGCGTAACTGGCGGTGACACACGCCGCACTGGAACTCGAAGCCCGTGGTGACGGTTTCAGGCAGCCGCATGTAGGTGCTGCAGAACGGGCACGGCACGCTCTTCTTATCGTACTTGTGGTAGTCCTGAATGATACGGTCGATCTTGCCTTCGCGGTAGCACTTGACCAGGGCCTCCACAATGGCCGGATCGAATTGCGTCTCTTTGCCCTTTTCGATTTCGCCGATGGCGAATTCCGGATCGAGTCCCTTGCGATAGGGACGATTGCTCGTCATGGCGTCGAGCGTGTCCGCAACAGCCAGAAGACGGCCCTCGATCGGAATCTGCTCGCCCTTTAATCCGAACGGATAGCCCTTGCCGTCGTACCGCTCGTGGTGGTAGAGGCAGTAGGGAATAAGCGGCACCAGGAAACTGCTGTCCTGCATGAGCTTTGCGCCCCGTTCGGGGTGGAGCTTCATGTGCTCGAATTCCTCGCTACTGAGATGACCTGGTTTGCGCAAGATGGCGTCGTCGATCGATATCTTGCCGATGTCGTGAAGGACACCGCCCATCTCGCACTCTTTGAGCTTCTCTTCAGGCCAACCCAAGGTGCGGGCGATTTCCAGGGCGAAATTGGTGACGCGCCACGTGTGGCCAACGGTGTACAGGTCGCGCAATTCGATCGCGTTGGCCAGGGAAATGAGCATGTCCTGATAGGCCCGCTGCAACTTGGCCACGTACTGCGAATTGCTGATGGCGATGGCGGCGGGACCCGCGAGCGCCACAAGAAGTTCAAGGTCGCTCTGGTTGAAGGCATTGGTCGTGCCACGGGTATCGACATAGATAATGCCCAGCGTGTCGTTGAGATGGCGCAACGGAACGCACATGGCCGAAGTGATGTTCTGGGCGATGATGCTCGCCCCTGAGCCAAACCGTGCGTCGCTGGCCGCGTTGAACACAATGAGGGCTTCATTGTTGTGGTACGCGCGCGACACGATGCTGGAACTCATCGCAACTTCGACTTGCGGCGAACCTTGCTTGACGTATTCGGTCACCAAGTCTCCGGTCTTTTCGTCTTTCAGCAGTATTACGCCGTTGTGCGCCGGTACCAGGAGAAAGATCTGGTCCATGATCCGGTGAAACAGCTCGTTTAGGTCGCGCTCGCTTGATATGACCTGATTCGCTTCGTAAACGGCCGCCAACCGCCGCTGGGTGTCGCGAAGTTGCTCAGTGTTGACGACATCCTGCGGCACTTGAAAGAAGGTCTTGAAGACGTTATCCGTGGATACCGCTTCAATCTTGCTCAGACGGTCATCGGCATGCTGCAACCGGACTTCGGGGGCTTTGTCCGATTGTACAAAGAGAGGGCGAGGCGTGGCGGGCGCGACCCCCTCATAGGTTTCGTAGCGCATCTGCACCGGGCCGATACTGATGAGGTCGCCTTGAGAAAGCCTGTATTCGATAATCCGCCGCTCGCCAACATAGGTGCCATTGCCGCTACCGAGGTCGCGAATGATGGTGCCCGCTTGGGTCTGTTGGATGACGGCATGCCGGCGCGACACCTGCAAATCGTTTATTTGCAACCCGTTATCAGGGCTACGTCCAATTGTAAGCGAGCCGGTTATGTCGTACCGGGTACCCACCAAAGGGCCGGATTGTAGAACGACTCGTTCGCGCTGCATAAGTGGGCCGCACCTTCCCAAGTCATGTGATTGCAAGCACTTCTTTATTGCTGGTTCAGTATATAGCATAGTAGTCCAATCCTTGCCAAGGGAAATCGCAATCTGTGCCCGTGCCGGATTTGCGGGGCACCCCAAAACCACAATATTTAGTGCGCGGCCTCATCTAAAACACAACAAATTGACGAATTAGCTTGACACCTAGTTGGGCGTTGGCTACAATACGCCTGCGGCACAAGGTGTTGGGTATTCACGATGGAGCGTGTCTGTATCGCCGGTACACGGAGGGATTGGCGGCTCAACACAAACGTCGGTACAACAGGCTCATAGAAGGCCTGCCAAGATGGCTGTGCGGACCCGGGGTGTGCTGCTTGCCTGCCGGGGTCTCGCGCGGGACGGGGTCTATGGAAGAAAACGCCGAATCCCTCTTAAGCTTTTTCGGGCTTAGCGAACAACCCTTTGCGGCCACGGCTGATCCTGCCTACTTCTACGCGACCAGCGCGCACAAGGAATGCCTGTTTCGCCTGTGGCATGCCGTGGACGAGCGGCACGGAATTTCGGTCGTGCTGGGCAATTATGGAACGGGCAAGACGACCCTTCTGCGCAAGCTCATTGCGGGAATGCGAGCCAACCCCGAGAAATACAATACCGCGGTCATCGCCTCGCCGATTCCATCGTGGACCAGTTTTTCATTGTTGGAGGCGATAGTCCATCAGTTTGGGTTGCGGCCGGAAGACCGGTCGTTTGCAACCTACATGGACGCGCTCTACCAGTATCTGGCAACCAATCGCGGACGGATCCACACGCTCATCATCGACGACGCGCAAAACCTGAATAAGCGCGGCCAGTTGGAATTGTTGCGTTTGGCCCAGAACCTTGAGACGCCTCAGCACAAACTGCTGAATCTGGTCTTCTTTTCGCAGCTCGAATGGACGGCCGTGCTACAAGCCGCGCCGAACTTCGAACAGCGCATCAGCATGACGTATACCCTGGATTCTCTGAGCATGCAGGAAACGCAAAACCTGATTGATTTCCGGTTGCGTCAGGCCACGATTCAGGGAATACAGCCGCCGGTGTTTGATGCCGCGGGCGTGCGGCTCATCCATGCATATGCGGAGGGAAGTCCACGCGTAACGGTTACGTTGTGCAGAAACGCCTTGTTGCTGGCGTATCAGCTACGAACACGGCGTATCGGCCAGGCAATAGTCCTGCATACGATTCAGAAGACGACACTCCCCGATCATGATCGGCGTTCTCGAGTCGCGGCCTTGGTTGCCGAGCCTCCAGTTCCCAGCATCGCGGAGTTCGATTTCGGCGGTGACGATTCAAGCATGGACAGTATAGTTCGACGGCGGACGTTTTCTCCTCAGACCGCCCGTGCAAATCGCATGCTCCTGAATGCGGCGCGAGGGGGAATGGAGATGGGCGTACGGGCATTCGCGGAATTCGATGGCGCAGAACTCAGATAATGCCCCCGATGAACGTAAGGGCGAACAAGACGAGATCCTGAAGGAACTCGATCGGATCGACGAGCGCCTTTTGGGTCAGTTGAACGATCCACGCCTGGCCAACGGAATACCTCCCGACCAGCGCCGCGACGACCTGGCGTTCATACAGATGAGCGGCATGACGTCTTCAAAGGAGGAAGAAACCCCCAAGATACTTCCTCCGCTTGGAGACAAGTTCGATGTCGATACAACCAAACCGCTAAGTTTCTTCGAAAAGGGCGTCCGCGATGTAGATGCCGAAATGGCTCCCGGCGGGACCCTGGACAAGGAAAACACCGAGAAGCCTTTGGCTCCAGCCACTTCTCAGGCGACATCGATGCCACCCTTGCGGGACATCATTGCGGATCTCTCGGAAAAGTCCCGCGCTGCAGGTACACCGGACAAGGACGTACCCACAGACTCCGAGCCGCAGAATCTGTACGAGTCTCAGGCGGACTCGATACAAAGGGAACCGATCCTGCCGCCACCCGATTTGAAAGCGGCGGAGAGACTGCTTCAAGAAATGGAGGGGGAAGCGCCACTGCCGCCGGCGATATCCGAAGCCGATGAAATCGCAGCGGAGTCCGGCGCGGACGCAGAGAACTTCGACGAATCGGACAACACTCCCGATACGGATAAGAAGGAGCCGGGTCCGAGCAGACGGCGCGGAAAACGGCGCGCTCGCGCGCGCAATCAGATGGGTGTGCTCATTGCGCGCGTGACGATAGCGTGCATCATACTCGGAATGCTGGGTTTTGTGGGGTACGAAGGGTACGAGTTGTACAAAACGCGCTGGGCAGGCCCCGAAACGTTGTACGACCAGGCCGGTCTGTTGGCAACCAATGGCGACTACATGGGAGCGTCAGAAGCGTATCTCCAGTTTGCGGCGCGTCAACCCAATAGTCCTCTACGCCCGGAAGCGCAATTCGGGGCGGCTTTTGCGTTGCAGGAAAGCAGGCCCGAATCCAAAGATGAGACGTCGCGCGTGTACGAGCGCGCGCTTACTCTCTTCGAGCAGTTCCTTAAGGATAACCCGACGCATCCCAAAGCAGCCCGTGCGCAGATCCTAATGGGAATTCTCTCGTTTGAGTTGGGCAAGTATCAGCAGGCCATTGAAATGCTGCAAGACCCCGATCTGCGGATCAAAGACCCCGTGGCGGCGGTGCCGATGCTGCGTACGCTGGCGCGGTCGTATGCCAAGCTGGGCGACGAGGAATCCGCCCGCTCCTACTACCTTCAATCGGCGGGTATGACAGGCAACCATACGCCCGATGTCGACTTCGAAGAGTTGGGCATGCTGTATCATTCGCTGGCCGAACGCGCCACAAAGCCCGAAGCGAAAGCGAAGTACGTGCAGCAAGCCCTGCAGCACTGGTCAAGCGCCGCTCAGATTCCCGGCATCGATCCCGCGAGCAAGGCGAATCTCCGCAACAAAGTAGAAGTGCTGAAGGGGAAATCGCCGGAGGAGATCACTTCGGCGCCTCCGGTTGAGGCAGGCGAAAACGCCGCCCAGGAGGTACCGAGTCAGGAAGGTACGCCGGAAACGGCTCCCGCTGAAGGGGAAAACGTAGAACCCACGGAGGGCGAAGCGATGACGCCCGGCGTGGAGGGTGAACCGGCGGTCGCAACGGATGAAATGTCGGAGCCTCAACCGGCCTCGGAGCCGGCAGGGGAACCGGTCGCAAACGATGCTGCCGAGGCGGCGCCGGAGCATGCGCCGGAGAATGCGCCGGAGAATGCACCGGAGCAGCCAGCACCGGCTCAACCCGCGGCGGAGCAACCTACGCAGGAGCAGGCGGCATCTGTTGCGCCGGAGTCCGCGCCGCCCCAGAACGAAGCAGAGGCGTCCTCGACGCACATCGTGAAGGCCGGTGACACACTGAGCAAATTGGCGACGGCCTACCATACGACCGTCGAAAATCTTCGCGCATGGAACGGGCTGCGAGATGACGTCATCAAATTGGGTGATCGTCTTCACGTGAAGCGGCCGGCGGATGACGCTGAGGCCGGTTTCCTTCCGCTGCCGGAAGCACCGGTCGTGGCTGATCCCGCAGAAGTTCAATCGCCACAACCCGAGGCCAAGGGAGAACCTCATTGAAAGCGCTAACACGATTGACTGTCGCGTGGGTTGGGGCGTTTTGCATTGCCCTGACACTAGCGGGGGCACAAGAATCGCCAGCGCCCGCAGAGCAGGCTTCTGCAAATTCAACCAATCCGTCGATAGGCCCCGGGGATCTTGTCTTCGTCGATGTGTACCGGAGGCCCGAACTAAGTACGACCACGCAAGTGGATCCCAATGGGGGTATTCAAGTCCCCTACATCGGCAACGTAAGCATTGGAGGTTTGTCGGAACCGGAGGCATCGGCCCGCATATCGGCTGCTCTTAAAGCCATTTTGAAGAATCCCCGCGTGACGGTCTCTCGCCGCGCGCCCACCATGGGCGGTGGTTACCGGACAACGGAAATGAAGACGGAACTGGTTCCGCTGCAGAACGCCAACGCGGAATCGCTGAGCACAGCGCTTCAGGGGATGACGTCGGAAGGAGGAAACGTAAGTTTCGATCCGGACACGAACACACTGATTCTTACCGATACACCGGCGGCCATGCAGAATATGATGTCGGTGGTGGCGCGCCTGGATCAGATGCGGAGCCAATTGTCGCAAGTTCGCATTGAGGCCAAGATCGCGGAAGTGAAAGTCGGCGCGATGAAGGAATTGGGCATCCGGTGGTTTGTGCAGGGCGACGAGGCCAACGGCGGCTATTACCCGATGCCCAACCAGGACTTTGGAATCAGCGGACTGAAGGGATCATCGGCGTCGCCCATCAACAACGAATCGCTCGGCGAGGCGGGAACCAGCAACGCTTCGTCAATTGGGCGGCAATTCCTGAATGGGGCCAAATTCGATCGCCGCCTGAATGTCCCCGTGCAGATTCCAAAAGTCGGGCAGATGTTCTTCGGATTGATGAACAGCAACGTCGATTTGGGCGTACTGTTGGATGCGCTGGTCGCCAACAATGAAGCGGAGCTACTTGCAAATCCGAACATATTGACGGTGAACCATAAGCCGGCGGAAATCTCGATGGTGGACGAAGTCCCGTACACCGAGTTCGGAACCGAAGCAAACGGACGCTCCAATTTCTCCGTGCAGTTCTTGGATCTGGGAATCAAGATGGCCGTCACGCCGCACGTGTATCGCGACGATCAGGGAGCGTACGTGAAGCTCGACTTTGAACCCGAGGTGTCTTATCCTGCTGGTCAATCACAAGGAGTGCCGATCCGTTCCGTCAGAAAGTACAAAGGAGAGTCGAATGTCCGTGACGGGCAGACTCTTGTGGTGGGGGGAATTTACCGAAACGACCTTCGCGACAATGTTCAAAAGGTCCCGGGTCTTGGCAGCATTCCTGTTTTGGGTAATGTTTTTAAGCACACGGAGAAAGCTCGCATCCAAACGGAGTTGATGGTATTTCTGACGCCAACTGTCCACGAAACGCCCGAAACCGTCACGTGGGACAGAATGCTGGACGTGACGAAGAATTCGCAGATGGTAGGCCCGAATCTGTTGCAGCAGCAGACGAAGGCGGAGAAACGGAGAGATTAGCGCCGCGATGGCCAGCGAGACAGCAGCTTTAGCTCAGGCCGCGAGCCAATCGACGCGAGAGAACCAGCTACGGTTTATGATGACCGTAGCTCAGCGTCGTTGGCCGTTGATCTTGCTTTTCACGGTGCTCGTCGGTGCTGTCTACGGGGTGTGGGGACTAAGCAAGTTCAAAACCGTCGCGACGTACTCAGCAAGCACCAAGCTCAATGTCCGCCAATCGATGTGGGAGAAGGGCATCCTCAGGGACGTCGGCGGCAAAGCGCTCTTCTTGAATTCACCCGCGGCCCTGGTGGAGCGCATCAGCAAAGAAGCCGTCGCGGAGGCGGTCGTCCAGGCGAT
Source organism: Candidatus Hydrogenedentota bacterium (assembly GCA_019695095.1). Taxonomy (NCBI): domain Bacteria; kingdom Pseudomonadati; phylum Candidatus Hydrogenedentota; species Candidatus Hydrogenedentota bacterium. The sequence continues at coordinate 13,455 of JAIBAQ010000043.1, read as the reverse complement.
GGTACAGCAAGGAGTCGCGGAAGGTTTGCCGTATGGCGCCATCACGACCGAGAAGGAACTGGCGGCAGTTGCAAGTGACGTTCAGATGCGGCTCCGCTTGGAACCAGACGACTCGCACGGAACAATCGTTGTATCCGCCATGGCCGCGACTCAAGACGAAGCCAATCGCCTGACGGAGTTCGCCGCGCGCGCTTTCATCGGACTTAATCGCCAGTTTCTCGTGGAGGAAGAGCAGAACACACTCGACTTCGTCGTAAAGCAGTTGGACGAGTTGCGTCAGGAGCTGGACAAGGCCGACAGCGAATTGTGGCATTACCGAAAAGACATGGGATTTCGCACGAAAGACCAGGTCACCGATGAGATGCAGAAGCTGAGCAGGGAGATCAGCAACGCGGAAACAACGAAGGACGAAATCCACTTCAAGATGCAGAACATCGAGCAGCAGCTTCGGGAGCAGAACCAGAAGCTGCCGCTGTCCATCGGTCAGATTAGCGACGAAGTAGTCGTCAAGCTCATCAATGAACTCAGCGAGCTTCATCAGAAGCGCATATCAATGTCCGTCGTGTTTGAGCCGGGCTTCCAGCCTTTACAGGACCTGCAAGAAGAAATTCGCGAAAAGGAGCAGGCTATCCTGATCGCAATGCAGGAGCTCGATGGGGCAACGGAAGGCGGCGTGAGTGTGTTCGAGGATCGGCAGCAGTTACGCGACCAATACGTAAAGCTGCAAATCGAATTGACGTCGCTCGATATTGCCTCGGCTACGAATCAGCGTTTGGTTTCCGAACTGGAGGCCGCACTGCCTTCGCTTGCCGAAAAGGACAAGGAGTACCAGGATCTCGTTCGCAAGACCGGAAAGATGCGCGATCAACTCGACGCTCTCCTGGACAAAGAGTTCGAGATTTCGACGGCCATTAATCGGGAAGGCGGGTTTGTCGAGCGGCAGTATGCGGTTGTATCCAGTCAAGTGCCTACGTCGCAGCGCGTTCGGCCGTGGATGAATTTTGTTATCGGCGGATTTGTCGGCCTCATCGCCGGTTTTGGTTTCGCGATGCTTGGCGAGTACATGGACACGACGATTCGTACGATTGAAGATGTGGCGGACTACATCGGAGTGGAGGTCATTGGCGCTATTCCGAAGATGCGCTTCGGGAAAGCGCGGGGACGGCACCGTGGAGACTTTGTAAGCATCACCGATGAAGGACAGGTGGATGCGTGTATCGTGACTCGACACGATCCGAAGTCGCCGATTTCCGAGGCCTATCGTACGCTTCGCACGAACTTCCAGCTTGCGACCATTCAAACCCGCCCGCGCAGCCTCATGATTACGAGCGCGGTTCCCGGCGAGGGCAAGACGACCACGGCCGTAAACCTGGCGGTTACGCTTGCCGATAGCGGATTGCGCATACTCATCATCGATACGGACCTTCGACGTCCCCACGTTCACCATGTGCTGCGTATGGAACGCGGCCCCGGCTTGGCGGACGTGCTTCGCGAGGGTCAAGACGTGCACCGGGTAATCCGGCCCACGCGCGTCGATAACCTGTGGATGATTTCCAGCGGCCGCGTGCCTCCGAATCCCTCCGAGTTGATTGGATCGGATCGCATGCGCCGCGTGATGGAGCAACTGACCGGCGAGTTCGATTTGGTCATTTGTGACGCCCCGTCTGTACTGGTAGTAACGGACCCCGTGCTTCTTGCTACCGAAGTGGACACGGCCATTCTTGTGGTCTCCGTGAAGTTCGCCGCCCGCCAGACAATCCTCCGGGGGAAGAGGTTGCTTGAAACGGCGCGGGCGCATTTGTCGGGGGTAGTGCTGAATGGGCTTGAAGCCACCGGCAGGCACTATTATTACTACTACTATTACTACGATGAGGCTTCGCCGCGACGCAGAAAAAGGTGGTATCATTTCTGATACCTATCGTCTTGCCCGCAATGGTTACGAGGCAGGTTCGTGTGTGATCCTGTAGATTTCGGGCGAGCGGTGTAAGGTTCGCACATGGCGCTCTTCGGCAGACCAGAGTATCAGATCGGACGCGGTGAAGTTTCCGAAGCCCGCGTTGAGTTCCCGTTTCTTATCGGGTTCGTGCTAGTTGCGGCAGTCAGCCTGCTAATCTTCCACTCCGTCGTTCAAATTCCTTCTCTGACGATCGCTCTTGGCGTCAGCCTATTTCTCTTCGGCGTTACGGTCTTCCGCGTGGAGTGGGGCGTTGGTTTCCTGGTTATTGCCATGCTTCTTTCGCCGGAAGTCGCAAGCGAAAAGGTCGGCATGGGGAACCGCATGCTGCAGTTGCGTTACGACGATATCCTGATCATCGTGGTGTTTGCGGGCGTGTTCTTGAAGCTGGTGTTTGAGGGAAGCGGCACATTTTGGCTTCCGTCGCCTATCAACAAGGGTATCGTGCTCTATTACTCTGTATGTTTATTCAGCTCGATGCTTGCGTTTCGAAGGTCCTTGCCGTTGTTCGACCAGAGTGAGGCGTTCTTTACCCTTCTCAAGCTTGCCGAGTATTACATGATTTTCGTGCTCGTAGGAAATGCTATACGGACATATCAGCAGATTAAGTGGCAATTGGCGGTGTTCTTTGTTGTCGGTGCTATCATTGCCTGCTATGGCCTGTATTCGAAGTTTTTTTCTTCAATTGACCGCGTAAGTGCGCCCTTTGAAACGGGCGGGACGGAGCCTAACACTTTGGGCGGCTATTTGGTGCTGGTCATGTGCATCGCTGTGGCGATGTATATCAAGGCTCCAACAAAGAGAATGAAAGTGGTCATGGCCTGCTTGGCAGGCCTGGCTTTTACGCCATTCTTGTTTACGCTTTCACGCGCGTCCTACCTCGCGTGGGTGATGGGGCTGCTTGTTCTGGGAATCGCGGGTAAGAGACCAATACTGATCTTGCTAACGGCTTTGGTCTTGATCTTCTCTCAGTCCATCATGCCACCCGAAGTTGTCGAACGCGTCAACTACACGTTTCAGCAGGGGAGTGGAGAACCGGTAGCGATTGGAGGCATGGACACGGGTCTCCAGGTGGATAAGTCCACGCACGAGCGCATATACGTGTGGAAAAAGGTTAACTACAATTTGCTGGTGTGGCCGTGGTTCGGCGGCGGTGTTTCGTGGGACCGTGTTTTGGACAGCCAGTACGCGCGCGTGCTCATTGAAACGGGTCTGTTCGGTTTTGCCACGTTTGTCTTTCTACAACTCCAAATACTTCGGACAACACGCGAGAGTCATTTGTGGGCAAGCGACTGGGTGGGCAAAGCCCTCGGTCTTGGAACTTTCACGGCAACGGCTGCTTTGATTGTTCATTCTTTCGGGACGATATCGTTTCTGATCGTGCGCATCATGGAGCCATACTGGTTTCTCGTGAGCCTCGCGGTCGTTGCCCGGCATCTTGCTATTCAAGAGTACGCGCAACGGGCACAGCCCAAGGCGGTACCCGCTGCGATCGTGCCGTTGCCGCCACGCACTGAACCTCGCCTTCGCCGCCCTGCCCCAAGTCCTTCTACTCGACTTGGGTGACCTGCCGTTTGGGAAAGGACTACAGGAGCATGTTCTGCATTAGATACTTGTAACCGGTGGCCGTTTCCTTCGTCACGATTGGATTGTCGATCAGCATAAACGGAGGTACGTCGGACTTCTTCTGTCCGAGCGCGCACGCAAAGTATCCGATCATCAGGGCCGTCCAATGGATACGGCCGGCGGAGTTCATACCCGAGGCTATGATATCTCCGTTCAATACTCCGTTCAGGCCTTGTTCTTGCGCGTCGATACTTCCTATGACGATCTTGCGGTCGGCACCCGTCCGGCGCACGGCCTGAACCGCCGCCATTGCCATGTCGTCGTTATGGAAGAAGGCCGCATCGATTTGGGGAAACTTGACCAGGAGATCGTCCCAGATACGACCGACTTTGTTGATGTCCCAGTCGGCGGGTTGTTCATCAATGACTTCGATCTCGGGGTACTTGGAGATAACATCTCGAAAGCCTTTACCGCGAAGCTGCGCTCCGGAGTGCGCTAAGGCCCCTTGGGTGTGGACTATCTTGCCCTTCCCGCCGATCTGCTTGACGATAGCCTCGGTGACTTGACCGGCCAGCCATTCGTGATCGGGAGATATGAACGTCCAGAGTCCAATGTCTTCGCCTTCCGGCACAATGCGCGTATCGAAGTCGATGACGGGTATGCCTTTGTCGATCAGGCGCTTTACCGGCTCTTCCAGCGTCTTGATTCCATACGCTTGAATAGCGATGAAGTCCCATTGCTTGGTAGCCATGTCTTCGATGTCTTGGCGTTGCTTGTCGATGTTGAACTGGGAATCGTAGACAACCACCTCGATGCCCAACTTCTCGCCCCACCATTTGGCTGTGTCCATGCCGTGGGTACACCAGGTCGACTGAAGACCGGCGTTGGAAAATGCCGCGCGGAATTTCTTCGCAGGCGCGGCTCCAGGTGTGGCAGGCGCTTGGCCTTCCGCGGGCGTTGCCCCTTGGTTTGCCGGAACGCACCCCAGGACTGAGCCCATGCCCAGGGCCGCCGCCGAAGCGGACCAGTACTTTATGAACGAACGCCGCGATTCATGAATATCCATTCCCCAGCTCCCTCTGAACCATCTGTAAGTAATGATGATTGTGCGGGCCAGTCTAGCGCGCAATGAGCGCCGCTGCAACTGATCACTTCAGGTAGACAATAGCCGCCAGACTGAAGATGACATCGCTCAAACCTCGTGGAAGGCGAACTGGAAAGTTCGCCCTCCGCGTCCCTTTTAGCTGGGGGGTGTCCTCGTGTGATTTGACGGTACAAGGGGGTGTCCCGAAAAGACGAGGACAATTCGCGCAGAGCCGCCAAGGCGCAGGGGGCGTACAGCCGGGGTGTAATGTGACGATTCAAGGGTAGCCTGTGTGAGTCAGTGGTCGGGGCTCCTTGATTGGCGCCATTGAGACGGAGGTAGGTCAGCGCGAATTCGAGTGACCATAGTCATGTCCTCGTTGTTGCCTCTACTTATACGGGCAAGTTCGTTGCACTCCCGGGAAAAGGAATCAGCCGGCGGAATTGGAGACCGTTCGGTCGAGGAGAGTAGCTGGGTCGGGAGACACCGCCACAACAAGTTCATTGCACTCCCGGAGGGCGGTTTTTGGGCGCGAGAAGGGGGCAGGGGGCGGGAATTGATAAATACTTGACAAGAGTGCGTTTCCCTGCTAGATTACGCAGGGTATATTGTTTACATACAAGATGGCTCCCTCTACGCACCGGGGTTCACACCAGATATGGTAGGTCAGTCCTCAGGGCACGCTTCCCTACTAGGGACCGCTTTTGGCGGGTATGAGGTGCAAGCCTTGATTGGACGCGGGGCTATGGGGGCCGTATACCTGGCCCGAGACACCGCGTTGAACCGGGCCGTCGCCCTGAAAGTGCTGCTGGGCAGCCTTGCGCGCAACCCGGCCATGGTGCGCAGTTTTCACAGAGAAGCACAGGCAGCAGCCCCTCTGCGGCATCCGAACATCGTCCGGGTATATGCTGCGGGAATACAAGCAGGTACGCCCTTCATCGCCATGGAATACGTGGCGGGTGAAACCCTGGAGAGGTTCTTGCGCCGTAAGGGGCAGGTCACGTGGCAGACGGCCCTTTACATCGGCGGGCAGGTGGCGGAGGCGTTGGGGTGCGCACACCGGGCAGGGATTATCCATCGCGATGTAAAACCGGCGAACATTCTGCTGGATCGCTCCGGCCGCGTCCGTTTGACGGATTTCGGTATTGCCAACGCTGCGACCCATGAAACGCAAGGGGTTGTGGGAACGCCGCAGTACATGTCGCCGGAGCAATTGCGCGGAATCAAGCTGACCTGCGCGACGGACCTATTCTCGTTGGGCGTGGTGATGTACCAGATGATGGCAGGCAAACCGCCGTTTCAGGCGGACACACCCGTCGCTCTAATCAACAGAATCACGACGGAAGAACCCGCGCGACTGAATCGGCTCAGAGCGGACGTCCCGGACGATGTCGCGCGCCTGGTGGCGTTGCTGCTGGAGAAGTCGCCCGAGAATCGTCCGGCGTCGGCGGAGGCGGTGGTTGCCAGTATAGAACGCCTTCAACAGGAGAACGGCGGCCGTTCGGTAATTCCCGACGCCTTGTCGGCGTACGTCAAGGAACAGACAAACGCGCCAGCGCTGCGACTGCTTACGCCATTGCCACAAACGGCACCCGGCAAACCGAAGGCACGGCCTTCTGGCACAAAGCGTGTTATGCAAGCAATGGCCGTGGTTGCTGTTGGAGTGACGGTTCTGACGGCCTTGGTTTTCGGATTGATGCCAGCCGCACAACAGCCCCACGAGGCACCGGTATTGGATGCCTTTGTCTTTGAGGGAGAATCGCCGCTCGTGGGCGGGCTTCCCGCGTCCAGCTATCGTTTCGCGGATGTGAATTGGATGCCAGATAAACTGGCGGTGGAGATTCGCGCGGACGGGCGGGCGGACACGCTGGCGTATGGGGTATCCGGAGTACTGGCGGTTGACCCGCAGGAGCGCATTTGCCGCAGCGTGGTTTCGCCGGGCCAACCCATCGCGGCGAGCTGTGCGTACCATCCGAATGGCGTGACACATTGCGCCGTTGTGAATGCCGAGAACGGGACACAATCTTTGGTCGAACTGGATGTTGCGAGTCTCGACCACGCCGACCCGCAAGCGCGGCATCTGATTCAAGGGGTGCGCCTGGCACCCGGAAGCGTGCGGTATACGCCCGACGGGGCGCGCATCGGCTACGTCCGCATTGAAACAAATCATGAATTCTGGCTGATCGATCGCGCTTCGGACACAACAAAGGGGACCCTGTTATCTGTCGGCTTGACCGGTGACCGGTTTGCCTTCAGTCCCGACGGTAGCCTGGCGGCGATCATGCTCCCGTCCGAAACGGGATCGGAAGAACCTGACATCTACGTTATCGAGACCGAACGGGGCGAAATACGGAACCGTCTGGGTACCGGATTCATCGACATGACGTCCTGGCATCCGTCTGGAACGCATTTGCTCGTCTGTAGCGCGGCGGGCAGTGAAAAGCGGCAATTGTGGCGTGTGCCAGTTGATGGCGGCCAGAGACAACGCGTCACCGAGATGCCGGAAGGTGTCGGTAGCCGGCTGGCCGTGTCGCCCGCAGGCGATTGGGTGGCCGTGCTTACGAATCAGCACGCGCAGGCGAGCGTGGCTTTCGTGCGCTTGAACGAGGCAGGAAACTCGGTACCAGCTCAGACCGCGTCATTAAGCGGCAGCGAGGGGTCATCGCATGCGTGAACACGGCGGCGCACTTCCGGCGAGGCATGTTCTCGGCACGTATGAAGTCTTTGAGGAGCTAGGCCGTGGCGGCATGGGTATTGTGTACCGCGCCTTGGATCTTTCACTTGACCGGGTAGTGGCCATCAAGGTGCTGCGCGACGACCTGCGGACACAACCGCAGATCGTGGCCCGGTTTGGCCGCGAGGCGCGCGCCGCAGCCAGTCTGGACCATCCGAATATCGTGCAAATCTACGCGGTCGGAAGCGAAGACCGCGTGCCGTATATTGCGATGGAATACGTCAACGGGACGCCTCTTTGCGCGGTTACGCAATGCGCGAAGCAAGTTCCGTGGATGACGGCCCTCGACATCACGGCGCAAATCGCGTCGGCGTTGGCTTGCGCGCATCGCGCCCACATCATTCATCGCGACATCAAGCCCTCCAACGTGCTGGTTACTTCGGCGGGCAAGGCGTATATCACGGATTTTGGCATCGCGAAGATCCTGACCATCGATGACGGTCTCACGATAGACGGGTCGCGGTTGGGCACGCCCCACTACATGTCGCCCGAGCGTTGCGCCAACGGTGAACTGACGCCGATGAGCGATCTGTATTCGCTGGGCGTTGTGTTGTTCCAGATGGTGACCGGTCACTTACCTCACGAAGGGGTCACATCGGTCAGCCTTATCAACCAGATTATCCACGAGCCCCCTACGCGCGCGCGCTCCTTTGCGGCGAGCATCCCGGAAGACGTGGAGCGCCTGATCGCGTGGATGCTGGAACGCAATCCGCAGCACAGACCGCAAAGCGGCGACGTCGTATGCGAAGCCATTGAGCGCATTCGCGCGGGCAAACCCCTCGAAGTCAACGCGAGTTCGATGCGGGAGGCAATTGCGGACTTTCGTGAATCGATGAACGAGCTCAAGACACCTACGACGGGCGTGCGGTCTGCTTCCCGGCAAGCACACTCGCGCAAGGGTCTCTTCGCGCGGCTGGTGTCGCGCAAGATGCTGTGGGCATTGGCGGGAATAGTGATGGCCACAGGTCTCGGCGCGTTCGCCTTTCATCAAGTATCGGCCGGAGGCGCGCAATCGGACAGTTCCACGATTGCAGTCCAAGCGTGGACAAATTCTCAACCTCTGTGTACCTTCACGGAGGAGACACCGGGAACCACCCTTGTTCGGCTTCACCTCCCCGAATATCGAATTGCCGGGTTCGGCTGGACCGGTAAACCGGTGGCCGCGGCCGTCTTCTTGAATTCAACGAGCGATTCCCCACGCATGGGCCGACGCGTCGTGTGTGGATTAGAACCCCTAGTACGGCGAGCCTCCATTGGAAGCCCCCCCCTTCCTTTCGCCGACAGAACCTCGCCCCAATACGACGCGCCGGCCTGCTCACCTTCCACGGACCCTGCCTCGCGGCTAACGGGCCGCTTTCTCGTGCGAGTCTTGGCGGCAGATAGGACCGCTCCCCATTTTGTCTCGTGTTCCATCCTCGCGAACCACGAGGAATCGGCGCCAATTGCCTGGCTACCCGCGGACGCGGGCCTGGCAGATGTAACCGGCCTTGTAATCCATCCGAACGGTCAGGCCGCCGTGGCAGTTGTGAATTCAGTCCAAGGTAGTCGCGTAGTCTTCCTGGACCTTTCGGAGACCGGCGTGCTTCGCTTGAAGTATGCCCTGGAACCCAGCGGCAGCCTTGTCCGTGACCTGCAATACACCCCGGATGGTTCGAAGGTCTATTACGTGCGTGGCGCTGAAAAGGGCGGCTCAATTTGCGTCGCGACTGAGGACGCAAATGGGGTAGCCGAGCGCGTCATTGTGGATTGCGGCGCGCGTCTTAACGAAGGCGCCGTACGTTTCGACGGTCAGTACCTCGTCAGCACGGAAAATGGCCCCGATGGTGCTCCGCATCTTGTGGTCCGCAATTCCGAATCAGGTCAGTCCATCGCGGACCTTGGCGAGGGACGGGCCGGGACGTGGCAACCGGCGCATAACACGGTCATAGGTGTGCGCCCGGATCGAAAGGGTGTGCCGCAGCTCTCGCTCGAAGTCCTTGACGGCAGTGGTAAGCAACTTCAGCTCACGCATTTCGAGAATGGAGTAGAACCGTTCTGCTCCGTATCCCCGGATGGACACTGGGCCTTGTCGTCAACAGGCGGTCCCGAGCCCACGGCTGTCCTGATCGATCTGTCGCGCGTGTCGCTGTAAGTTCCACCGGAAGGCGCCCGCTCAGCCTGGCGCAGCACAGCCGCGAGTAGAGTGACTCAACCACCGATGAACTCCGATGGACAAATCCAGTAGGCGGCACGGCTCCCTTGGCCGCAAGTTATGCACTACGCTCAATCGCGCCGATTCAAATTGCGGACTGACTGTTTAGCGATCGTGAGGAATAGGGACCCGTAGCGTTTGCGGCGCAATACCGTTATAATTCTCTGGCTGGATTGGTGACAGCAAGAAATGGGTTTATTCGCGTACGGCGTACGATTGCGCCGGGACCGTTTGCTTTCCACTTGCGCAGACCGATGCAGCAGACCGTGTATTACGTAGACTGCAACGCCGGGGGTGTCTATGCGCTTATTTGTCCCGCGAGAAACGTCGGCCGGAGAATTACGCGCGCCGCTCATTCCTGAAACGGTGGCGCGGCTCGTCAAGTTGGGCGCGGAGGTATGTGTCGAGCAAGGCGTCGGCTCGGGGACCGGACATACCGACGACGCGTATCGCGCGGCAGGCGCGACCGTTCTCGCGGACCGGTCGGCGTTGTCCGAGGCCGATCTCGTGGCGCGCATCCGAAAGCCTTCCATCGACGAAGTGCGGCTCATGAAGCGTGGCGCCATTCACATTAGCTTTCTCGACCCCTTCAACGAATCTACTCTGATCGATGCCATGGTTGAGGCCGGTGTGTCGGCGATCAGTATGGAGATGATTCCGCGCACGACGCGCGCACAGAAGATGGACGCGCTAAGCTCGCAAGCCAATCTCGTCGGGTATGTGGCGGTGATTATTGCCGCGGAACGCCTTCGTCAGGCCTTCCCCATGATGATGACGCCCGCGGGCACCATCAAACCTTCGCGCGTATTCGTGATCGGCGCGGGCGTGGCGGGCTTGCAGGCAATCGCCACGGCCAAGCGCCTTGGCGCGCGTGTGGATGCGTTCGATACGCGTCCCGTTGTGGAAGAACAAGTGCTTTCGTTGGGCGCCAAGTTCGTGAAAGTGGACTTGGGCGAAACGGGCCAGACGAAAGACGGCTACGCCAAAGAACTGACCCCGGAGCAGCAGCAGTTGCAGCGCGATGCGATGGCGAAGGTGTGCGCGCAAGCGGACGTCGTGATTACGACAGCGAAACTGTTTGGAAAGAAGGCGCCTGTCATCGTGACGCGCGAGATGCTATCGCAAATGAAGCCGGGGAGCGTCGTCGTGGATCTGGCGGTAGAGTCGGGCGGCAATGTGGAAGGGATCGAACTCGACAAGGAAGTCATCGTCGACGGGGTTAGACTGGTCGGTCTGTCGAATCTAGAGAGCCGCGTTGCGGTGCATGCAAGTCAAATGTACTCGGCGAATCTTGGAAGCCTCGTCGAAGACTTCTGGGACAAGGAGGCCAAAACGTTTGCGCTTCGCATGAGCGATGAAATTATCCAGGGGTGCCTCGTGACTCACGAGGGCGCTGTGGTAAATGAGACTCTGAAGAAGGTTAGAGCGGGAAGCAAGTAGCACCGGGGTGTACGAACGCGCGAGGGGATGAGGCATCCCGTATGTCGCGCGGGTCTGGCGAAAGGCGGCGAATATGGTTGAAATGATGTTGCTGGTCTTTACCTTTGTGTTGGCGATCTTCCTGGGACTGGAACTCATCTCGAAGGTCCCTTCGATGTTGCATACGCCACTTACGTCGGGTTCCAACGCCATTTCGGGCATCACCGTTGTCGGCGCATTGGTGGCGGCAGGCACGCTGCACGACAGCCGGTTTGGAACGATACTGGGGTTCGTGGCCATCGTCTTTGCCATGATCAATGTGGTGGGAGGTTATGTCGTCACGAATCGCATGTTGGCGATGTTCAAGAGCAAGGAAAAGGGGGGCCAGTCGTGAGCAGCGTGAATTCGCTTATCGCCCTCGCCGCGAGCGTGCCGGCAGCGTCCGAACCGTCTGGCGCGTTGACCATTCTCATCAATTCAAGCTACATCGTCGCATCCATTGCGTTCGTCATGGGACTGAAGTGGATGGGCCGCGTGGAAACCGCGCGCAAAGGCAACCTGATTTCCGCGCTCGGCATGACTGTCGTGGTCCTGGCGACACTCGCCACGCCCGGTATGACCTACGAGTGGATTGCCGCGGGAATTGTTATCGGTTCAGTTCTCGGCGCCGTATCGGCAATGCGCGTTCCAATGACGTCGATGCCGGAATTCGTCGGCCTGTACAACGGTTTCGGCGGTCTGGCCAGTCTGCTGGTTGGATGGGCCGAGTATCATCACAACGCTCCGGTATGGACGGTGGGCGGAGCGCCCGAAGGTCCCGCGCCGATATGGTTCACCGCGCTCGCGTGTTTTCTGACCATTCTGATTGGGGGCGTGACGTTCTCGGGGAGCATGGTGGCCTACTGCAAACTGGCCGAGCGGGTGATCGGCGGCAAGCCTATCCTGTACAAGGGCCAGCATGTAGTGAATCTCGGAATTATCCTTGTCGTTTTGCTCATAGGCGCGGCGTTCGCGGTTCATCCGGGCGGACAAGTCACCTATGCACTCTTTGCCGTCGCAATCGTTCTTTCCCTGCTGTTGGGAATTCTGATCACGATCCCCATCGGCGGCGCGGATATGCCGGTTGTCATTTGCCTTCTGAACAGCTACTCGGGGCTGGCAGGCGCGGCAGCGGGCTTTGTGATTCTCAACCCTGTGCTGATCGTTGCGGGGTCCCTGGTTGGCGCCAGCGGTATTGTGCTCTCGATCATCATGTGCAAGGCCATGAACCGATCCTTCGCCAACGTGTTGTTCGGAGGATTCGGCGCGACCGCCGGTAGTGGCCCGAGCGGCGCACACGGCGAGGCGAAAGCCGCGTCTCCGGAGGAGGCGTACTATGTACTGGAAGCCGCGGGGTCGGTCGTGTTTGTCCCCGGCTACGGCATGGCAGTCGCTCAGGCGCAACACGTCGTCCGCGAGTTGGGCGAGTTGATCGAGAAGAACGGCGCGGAAGTCTGTTACGCCATTCACCCGGTCGCCGGGCGCATGCCCGGTCACATGAATGTGTTGCTCGCGGAGGCGAATGTCCCCTACGAGAAGCTCGTGGAAATGGATGCCATCAATCCGACGATGAACACGGTGGACGTCGCGATCGTCATTGGCGCGAACGACGTGGTGAATCCCGCGGCGCGCGACGATGAGTCGAGCCCTATTTACGGAATGCCAATCATCAACGTCGACCATGCGAGAACCGTCTACGTGCTCAAGCGTTCCATGGCGTCTGGTTTTGCTGGAATCGACAATCCGCTCTTCTTCAAGGAGAATACGCGGATGATCTTTGGCGACGCCAAGGCCACCATTCAGGCGTTGGTCGCCGAATTCAAAGCCTCGTAAAGGAAAGGTCTTTCTCATGCCACGACCCCCTGTGTTGCCGTTGATTGACTGGAAGCGTGTTTTTGAAATGGGCAAGGACTACGCCGCTTGGATTGCGAGCGCGGAGAACAAAGACCACGCGGCATCCATGGAAGAATTGCGCAAGGCGCAGCGGCTGGAACCGTGCGTTATCGCCATGTTGCGCGCGCTACCCCGGCCCGTGCACGTCGTCGCGATTGCCGAGGACTGGTGCGGCGACGTCGTACGCCATGTTCCGGTGCTTCAACGAATGGCCGAGGAGGGGCGCGAGTTGCTTCGCGTGCGATTCGTCGCGCGCGAGCAAAGCAAGGAAGTCTTCGTCCGTTTTCTCACGAATGGCGGCGAGGCAATCCCCAAGTTTGTGTTTCTGAACGACCAGTTCGTGGAGTGCGGCAACTGGGGACCCATGCCGGCGGTATGCCGGGAGCTCATTTCGCGAGGGAAGGCCTGCGGCGACGTGGCTGCCGCGCGCGCCAAAGTCTCTGCGCTTTACGCAGCGGACAGCGATAGGCAAGTGGTCGCTCGCGAGTTGCTGCATTTAGTCGAAGTGGCGTCCGCCATGGCGCCGTAACCGATTTCGGAGGAGGGTCCGCCGCAACCGATCTTCTCCGTACGGA
>JAIBAQ010000042.1 GCA_019695095.1 Candidatus Hydrogenedentota bacterium | reverse complement strand
CAATATATGCCTGCGCCTCTTGCATGAATCATTGCGCTGAATGGGCTTGATTGGCGCTCTTCATTCGTGTGATTCGCGTGTTTCGTGGTCAATATTCTCCGCGTCACCAGACGCCACCGCCGTTTCGCCAATTTCTTAGTCTACGCCTCGTTTTCATCATGGATAGTCAGTGCAAGTCTCTCTCGCCCTTACAGGGCTCCCGTTGGGCGGGGGCAGGAACCTGGGGTTTCGATTCGCGTCGTTGACGCGATTCTCACCCCAGGCTGGAGTCTGCCGTGCCTACGGCACTCAAGAGAAAAGACTGTGGGAGTGATAGTGAACAGAAGGCTGGGCATTCTGCACAGCGCCAAATAGATGCATTAGCTTGGCCGCGATTTCTTCTACCAAGGTCCGTGTTGGAGCGAGTCTTCGCGCATGCAGTTCTGCATGACAAACGGCCTCTTGGCATCTTCGTGCAGAATTCAATTCAAGAAGAAACGCAGTGGCGCGAAGGCGCAAAGCCGCAAAAGAAAGACTGTTACCCTCGACCTATCGCGTGAAGTTAGTTATGCAAATGTCCTCTCGTCATTTTGAATTGAGTGTCTTCTGTCTTCTCTTGTTCTTCTTCGTGTCTTTGTGACTTGGTGGTAAATTTCCGGACGTTCTCACCACCAAGTTGCGATGATCCCAAGCAAGAAAGACGATGTCCGAGTGGGCAGGTCCGTCATCCAAGTGTTCCCAAATATATATGTGACGAGTCGTTGCACTGTTCGGTCAATGAATCGGAATGACTCAAGGGTCTTCTGTCGTGAAGGAAGAGGCTTGCGTTGCTTGCCAGGCGATCAATCGCGCGGTAGCATTACCTCGACGTCCGCCAGGCGTTCTTGCGGGTGTACCTTGAGCCGTTCGAGTCTGCCGTTCTTCAAACGGCCCTCGACGGTGGTTTGGTATGGGGCGTGTACTTTGAAGTCGACGTCCCAGCTCTTGGGCCAGGCAGGGAAGAGGCGAATGGTCTTGCCTTCGGATTGGATGAGCATAGTCTGAAGGGCGAGTACGCCGTTGCACCCGTGGTCTTGGTCGGGTATCCAGTCGAAGTTCGGTCCCCAGAAAGCGGGGAATCGGCTGCCCTCGTGGTGTGTGACAAAACGGTCTGCCACGAGGTCGGCTGCAGTATCGGCCATTCCAAGAAGCGCGGCCTGCACGGCATCCTGATTCCATCCCCTGTTGCCCTTCACCTCGCGATGCTCGAATGTCTTGCGAGCCAGTTCCAGATCGGGTTTGCCTACGCCGAAGATGCGAAACGGGAACACGGCGTACAGTTCCGCATTCTCGGAGTTTGCTCGGTCAGCGAGAATCTCTTGCGCAGGCGCGAGCATACGGACCCCTTCGAGATCACGCGTTGGGAGATCCGGCGTCTCGCTGAGCATGCGTTGCCATTGGGTGCGCTGTGACTCCGAAAACGCGTCCGGTGGAAGCTCAATGAGTCGAGAGAGCACGTATTGGAGTCCGGCGATATCGGGCGCCGGGTTCACCACGTCCTGCCACGTCTCAAGCGCTTGGCCCGGCTTGAGCAGAATTTTTCCGGCGGCATCGCGTGCGTAGTGTTTGTCGAAGAACTCCAGCGCGGTTTCGGCGAAGGGGAGAAGGGTGTCCCGGAGAAACGAAGCATCCTGCGTGTGGGCATGGTGATCGAGCATGAGCGCGATGAGTTCCAGTTGGCTTGTCCAATACCAGCGGATATAGCGGTTGTCCACGAGGGAAACGGGTTTGCCAGCGCGATCCCAACCGTAGTTGTCGTTGGCGTATGCGCCCCAGAAGTACATGGTCTCCGGGAAGAAGGCGCCGTCGTGACCGAAGTAGGTTTGCGTACGCGCTTCAGCGAAGGGCAAAGCGTCGGTATACATCCGAAACAGCGGGGCCGCCATATCGAAATCGCCCGACGCCATCAGCGGCCAGTAGATGAGCCGCGTGTTTTGAAACCAGTACGGTCCGCCCCAACGCCGGTAATCGGCATCGAAGGTTTCCTTGCCTTCGCGGGCGTCGACCGTGAAGATGGAGCCGTTAAACTTGATGGGAGAAGCGCCGCGTCCCGCGCACGCGGTCATGAAGCGTTGCAGTGCGTATCCCTGAGATGTCTCGCGGGCTTGGTCCTTGCCATCCGCGTGAATCCAGCTTCGATTCCAGAAGTCATGCCACCAAGCGCGATGATCAGAATACGATTGGTGCTTGTTCAGAGTACGATCCGCGTCCGCAATCGCAGCTATTCTTTGTCTCCAACTGGCGGTGACGGCAGCAACGTCTATTGTAGGCGTGCCTTGCTGAGGGACGGTGCTCAGGCAATACACATTGACGTCATGAGTTCGCCGTGGAGTGGGGGAGACCAACTCCAGTTTGCCCCGCTTCACCAAGCCGTCACCTGCAATCATTCCTCCAAACGTCCGGAACAGCAGCGGATCCGGACGTTCGGCGGCCCATGAGCCCATGCCCTGAAGGTCCATTGTTTCACGCCAGATCGACGTTTCGTTACTGTGGCACCAGAGAACGGTATCATCGGCGTCGTCGAAAATGACGTCAGGCATTGAATAGACGGGGTGGGGCGCTTCCATCATTCCGTATGCGCTGACGGCTTCGTCTTTGCCCAGCGCGCGCTTTTCAGTCCGCCAAGGTTCCAACGCAACGACCACCGAAGTTGGATCGCTCGTTCGCGCCTCGACCCGCACGGCCGGATGATTGGCGTCCACCCATATGCGAATGGAATCGGAACGTCCAGACGTGATACTGACGGCGCCATCTTCGAGCTTGAGCGTTTGCCGAAAGTGCTTTACGCCAGCAAACGGGTTTGGAGTCAGTGATACGCGCACGCGGCCCAGTTTCAGCAGCCGGCAATTGTCGTCCCAGGCGTCTGTTTTGCTCACGTAGAAGAGAAGGTCGCCGCTTGGTTCCATCCACAGGTTGACGCCGATGTCGCCGTTTCCGAGCGGCATTGAGCCGGATGAATCGGCACTGGGAGACGTCCACACGACGTCGTAGGCATCGGGTCCCGAGCCCAAACATGCCGCGAATGCGACCAGAAGCAACGATGCACCCATTTCACTTCCCCCAATTGTCCGCACCGGCGTCTATTGTCCCGACACGTAGCGTTTCACGAACTCGAATGCGCCGTCACCGCGAAACTCGTGGCCACCATCGAACTCCGCCATCACGAAGCGGTCGCTGAGGTTCAGGCCGTCCCAGAAACGTCTCGCGCGTTGGTACTCGGCGCGCGCGCCCTCAACTGCGAATAGTTCGTCGTTTATGCCAACTTCCACCATCAACGGACGCGGGCATATAAGCGCGCAGATTTCCGCGTCATTGAACTCGTTGAAGTAATTGAAGAAGGACCAGTCCTGCCAGGCATAGCGGTTCCGTTCGTTAAAGTAGCACGAACTCACCGCCACCTTGATGCGCGGTTCGAGCGCGGTTGTGTAGAGCGTATAGAGGCCGCCGTACGACAATCCCATCATCGCAATGCGCGAGCGGTCCACCTCGGGGCGGGCGCTGACGACGTCGATGGCGCGGCAGATCTTCCAGACCTCCACGGCCATTATGGACGTGCCCACGTTTCGCAGTTGTTGGTCCAACTGCAATCGGTTGGGTCCCTCTATCGGTTCGTTTCCGCCGATGTTGAAGATGAGCGCGGGCGCATAGGTTACATAACCTTCCTGCAAGGCACGCTGCACCATCCAGCCGTAGTTGCCCGCGGTAGGCATGGTGGGTTGAATGATCTCCGGGCTGCCACCTCCGCCGTGTTGGCATATCATTAGCGGGGCACGTCCCTTGAGGCCGTGGGGAATGCTGAGGATGCCGTAGGACTCCACGCCCTCAAGGACTTCCAACCATACGCGGTAGATACTCGCATAGGAGTCGTCCGCGACGTGCTCGAACCGGGGTTCGGCGCCGCGCTTGATCATCGGCGGTGGAAACCCGATGCGCTCCCGCACCCGAGCGCGAAGCGGAGCGATCGACTGTTCGTATGCGGAGACACTTCCGTAGTCCGGTTGGACAAACGCATCGCGCCGCGCCGGGGCGCCTGCGTTGAGGCGCTGGGCGTAGTCGGCAATCTGGTCAAACTCCCTCTGGCGAATGGGGCGCGACGCCTCGATGGGTTCCTGATAGTGCCCCGGATACTCGCCATCTAGTGTGAGTACGGTCAGCAGCAGCGCGAAGATAATTCCCACGATATCCTCCTGTGTGTTTGCGAGGCCCACGATAGAACGGCCGTGACGCGCTGTCAATTACTATCTGGGTTTGCGGCTGGCGGCTTGTCAGGAGTAGTGTACAAACACAACGCGTTGCCAGCCACGGGGGACCACCATGATGCGCATCTGCCTCGTTTTGTCCGTGCTTTCTATCTGTTTCGGGATTTCGGCTGAGGCGCAGACAGACCACGCGGTCGGATCAGACTCGCACGGAGGAACGGTAGTCGCCACAGGGCAGGTGGTTCATCCAGCCGGTACGACTACCGCGTTTGGAGGCCGGCCGGTGGACATGGCGCTGTCGCCCGACGCGGGCAGACTCTATGTCAAGGACAATCGCGGTCTGGTTGTACTCGATGCGGTCACGATGAAGGTCCTGCAGGAACTTGCGTTCCCTGACAAGCAGGGAGGTTCGATGCACGGCATAGCGGTTACGAGCGACGGGGGGCGTGTATACGCGACGACCGCGCAAGGACGATTGTGCGAGGCCGTGGTGAGCGCGAAGGGGGTACTTTCCTGGGCGCGGATACTGGACATTCCCGGACCACAGGGCGAGGGATCGTCCGTGCCGTGCGGCATTGCGATCAACGCAGGCAACGACACCGCCTATATCTGTCTTTCGCGGCACAACACCGTGGCCGCGGTGAATCTGCAGTCGATGGCGATTGTCACGCAAATCCAGGTGGGAATCGCGCCGTTCGATATCTTGTTGAGCCAAGATGGCGCGGAGGGGTGGGTGTCCAACTGGGGAGGGCGGCCTCCCGCCAAAGGCGAGCGAACCGCGCCGTCATCGGGGACGCAAGTGGTGATTGACGAGCGTGGAGTGGCAGCTAGCGGCACGGTCTCTCGCATCGACCTGACACTGATGCGCGAGACCAAGCACGTGGATACCGGACTGCATCCTTCCGCATTGGCGTTGGATTCCGAAGCGGACACCTTGTACGTGGCCAACGCGAATTCCGACACGGTGTCCGCCATTCATCTCGATACATTCACGTTGGCGGCAACGCTATCCGTGCGGCCCGACGCCGGGCTGCCGTTTGGAAGCGCGCCTGGCGGATTGGCGATTGACGCTGCGCGCCGTTGTCTGTACGTCGCCAACGGCGGGAATAACGCCGTGGCGGTGGTATCGCTTGAGCAGAAGGACGCTCCCGAAGTGCGCGGGTTCATTCCCGCGGGGTGGTATCCTGGCGCGCTAGCCATTGCGAATGGACGGATCTTCGTGGCGAACGTGAAGGGGTATGGTTCGCGCAATAAGGATCCCAACAAGCGCGGATGGCACGTGTATTGGCACCAGGGATCCGTGTCCGCATCGCCCCTTCCGCAGGACAGCGAACTGGGAGCGCTGACGCGGAGCGCTCTTGCCGGCGCACTGACCGCTCAGGCCAAGAAGGCGCTCTCCATGGCCGGGCGCGTTAATGTCAGACCTCTGCCGGTGCCCCGGCACACTGGAGAGCCGTCTGTATTCGAGCACGTGGTCTACATCATCAAGGAGAATCGCACCTACGACCAGATGTTCGGAGACCTGCCGCAGGGGAACGGCATGCCCGGACTGTGCGTCTTTCCGCGCGAGGTCTCACCCAACCACCATGCCCTCGCGGAGCAATTCGTCCTTCTTGACAACTATTACTGCAACGGGGTGCTGAGCGCCGATGGACATTCCTGGGCCACGGAAGGCAACGTGACCGATCACCTGGAGAAGTCATTCGGAGGATTTGCGCGAAGTTACACGTTCGGCGACGACCCCCTGACGTTTTCGAGCACCGGCTTCATTTGGGATTCGGTGCTGGCGCGTGGTCTGACGTTCCGCAACTACGGCGAGTTCGACTACGCTACGCTTCAGCCCGAGAAGACGCCCTTCAAGGCGGTGTACGACGATTTCGTTTCCGGGACGCGCTCCATTGCCATTACGCACCGCATCGGCGTCGAGCGCATGCGAACACTGGCATGCCCCACCTATCCGGGATGGAACCTCGCAATCCCCGATGTCCTTCGCGCGGACATCTTCCTTCGGGAACTCGCGGACAGCGAGGCGACCGGCCGTTGGCCCAACTTCATGATTGTTTACTTGCCGCAGGACCATGGATCCGGCACGCAGCCGGACGCGCCCACGCCGCGCGCGCACGTAGCGGACAACGATTTGGCCCTGGGGCGAATGGTGGAGAGGATTTCGAGAAGCCGGTTCTGGCCCGCGACGTGCATCTTCGTTAATGAAGACGACCCGCAGGACGGGTTCGACCACGTGGATGGTCACCGCTCCATCTGTCTCGTCATGAGCCCGTACACAAAGCGAGGTAAGGTCATCAGCGAGTTCTACAATCAGACGTCCGTGCTTCACACGATTTCGCGCATCTTTGGATGCCCGCCAATGAACCAGATGGACGCCGCCGCGCCCCTGATGAGCCGGTGCTTTACGTCCAAGCCTGATTTTAGTCCCTATACGGCATTGCCCAACGCGATTCCCCTCGATGAATTGAATCCGCCGAAGGCAGCGCTGTCGGGTCAGGCACTGCACTGGGCGGAGCAGAGTCTGGCCATGGATCTGTCCGTGGTGGACAACGCCGACGAGGACACCCTGAACCGGATCATCTGGCATTCCGCGATGGGTGTCGACGCGCCATACCCGGAGGAGTATGCCGGCGCCCACGGGAAGGGGCTGAAGAAGCTGGGGCTGATGCTGTCTGGAAGTGTGACAGATGAGGACTAATCGCTGCTTGCACGCGCCGTGACCTTTCGCATAGAGTCCGACCCTGACAATTCCCATGACTAACTGTAGAGGTGACCCATGCCGCAATCGTCGATGAATCGAAGACAGTTTTTTCAAGTTGGCGCCGCCGCGGGAGCAGCGTTGACAGCCGCTTCCACCGCGTCAGCTCAGGCTCCAAAGAAGTATCAGGAAGGTATCAGCCAATGGGCGTTTGTGCTCAATGCGAGCACGATTCGCCCTACCCCGCTGAAAGACAAGATTCGCGTCGCGAAAGAGACGGGATGGGATGGTATTGAGTTGTGGGTGCGAGAGCTGGAGGACTTCGAGAAGGCGGGCGGGAATCTGACCGATCTCGGCAAGGAGATCGCTGACCTTGGACTCTCTGTTCCCAACGTTATTGGGTTGTGGGATTGCATGCCCGCGACGCAAGAAGAGTGGGACAAGATCATGCCGACATCGCGCGACCGGATGCGGATTTGCGCGGCGGTGAAGTCGAAGCATGTCGCTGTGCTGCCGTTCCCTGATCGCGAAGACTTCGATCATCGTTGGGGCACGGACCGGTACCGGGATTTGCTGAAGATCGGGCGCGAAGAGTACGGCATTCTGCCCGCGTTTGAGTTCGTGGGATTCGCAAAGGGAGTCAACCGCTTAGGCTTTGCGAGTGGTATGGCAATTGATGCGAATGACTCGGACGCCGGGATCATCGCGGACACCTTTCACTTGTTTGGCGGTGGCTCGGGTTTCAACGGGGTGAAGCATTTGAACGGCAGTTTCATCGCGGATTTCCACTGGAACGACGTGCCCGGCGATGTTGCTCCTGAAGCGGCGCGCGATGAGCACCGAGTCTATCCAGGCGACGGTGTCCTGCCATTGGTGCCCTTGCTGAAGGACTTGATGGCAATCAACTATACGGGCCCGCTTTCGCTTGAGCTGTTCAATAAGGAGCATTGGGCGATGGACCCGAAGGTAGTTGCGGAAAATGGCTTGCGTAAGATGCGCGAAGTCGTTGCCAAAGCCACGAGCTAATCGCACGCCGGAAGACTATGACGTGACTGCTGGGGCCCTGCGCGTGCGGGGCCTTCATTCCATTCTGCCGCTCAGATGGGGTGATTGGGTTGGCGCATGAGCGATTTGCAGATGCGTGACTTGCGGGTTAATGCTTCATTTCCAGCGCCGTGCGAAGAGTTCGCGCCAGTTCGCTGGCCGTGAATGGCTTCTTGATGAACAGCACGGGGCCTCCGCTCGTTGCCGAGAGGATGCGCGTTGATTCATTCAGTCCGCTTGTCAGTATCACGGGCAAGTCCGGGCGCACGCCGTGTGCCGCGTCGGCCAATTCCGTCCCCGTCATTTTGGGCATGGTATGGTCCGTCAGCAGCAGGTCGAAGTACATGGGCGCTTCCTGGAACAACTTTAGGGCTTCCGACGGACTCGCAACAGTCGTCACGCGGTATTGGAGCCTGCCGAGCAGCAGGCGCCCCAATTGGAGAATAACTTCCTCGTCGTCAACCAGCAGGATGTGCTCACCGTTGCCTGGAGGAGGGGGCATGTCGCGCATCAACGGGCGATCTTCGGTTTCGTGGTACGCGGGAAGATAGACCTCGATCGTGGTGCCTTTCCCAGGTTTGGTTCGAACAGCGATTTCTCCACCCAGATCGGTGACGATGCCATGCACGGTGGAGAGTCCGAGGCCGGTCCCTTTGCCGTGATCCTTGGTCGTGAAGAATGGATCGAATGCGCGCTCCAGAGTCGCCTTGTCCATTCCGATGCCCGAATCGCTGACACTCAAGCGCACATACGTACGCCCTGGCCGCAGACGAGGTTGTCTGAGAGCGGCCAAGGTGTTCGTGTCGATTAGTTCGCATGTCACGGTCATGGTGCCGCCCACGTCTTCCATCGCATGAAACGCGTTGGTTCCGAGATTCATGACGATCTGGTGTATCTCGGTGGAAGCGCAGAAGACGAGGCAGGTCTGTTCCGAGACAATTTCCCGTATTTCAATCGTCGTCGGAATCGACGCGCGCAAAAGCGCAAGCGTCTCATGCAGCAGCGGCTGAAGAGGTAGAGGCTTTCGTTCCAGCTCTACGTTGCCGCTGAAGGTCAGAATTTGGCCAACCAAGTCTTTCGCGCGAAGACAGGCCTGCATGACCTGACTCAGGCGTTCCTTGGAATCGCCTTGGGGCAACTCGTCGCGCACGAGTTCCGTGAACCCCATAATCGGCAATAGAATGTTGTTGAAATCGTGGGCAATGCCGCCGGCAAGCGTTCCAATTGCCTCCAGCTTCTGCTTTTGCCGAAGCCGTTGCGCCGATTTCACCTGCTCCGTCACGTCGCGGCGCACAGCCACATATCCAGTAATTGCGCCCGTCTCGTCTCGTACCGGGGCAATGGTCATATCCTCATTGAATAGAGTGCCGTCTTTGCGTTGATTGACCAGACGTCCCCGCCAGATGTTGCCGCTTTCCAGCGTGTCCCACATTTTGGCGTAGAAGTCTTCGTTCTGGCGACCCGCGAGCGTCAGCCGAAGATTCTGGCCAATGGCTTCATGCATGGAATACCCCGTCATTCGCGTGAAAGCCGGGTTCACATAGTAGATGACGCCGCTCCGATCCGTGAGCAGGATGCTTTCCGCGGCTTGTTCGATTGCTCCAACGAGGCGCGCGCGTTCGTCTTCGGCATGCTTTCGTTTGGTGTCATCGTGGATGAACCCCTCGATTGCAGCCAGTTCATCCTCTCCGAAGATACCGACGCCTTGTTCGCGCACCCATTTCTCAGTGCCGTCCTTGGTGATTATGCGGTATTCGATCTCGAATGGGCGTCGTTCCGCGAGGGCCGCCTGTACTGCATCCCAGACACGTTCCCGATCATCCGGGTGAATCAGGTTCGCGTACGAAACCTCTTTGCGCCTCCGAAATTCCGCGGACGTATATCCGGTCAGGGCCAGCGCTCCCTCGCTGACGAAGTCCATGGTCCAGAGCTTGTCGTTCTTGCACCTATAGACCATCCCGCGAAGATTGCCGAGCAGGGTGGCCAACACGCGCTCGCTTTCGCGGAGTTCTACTTCGCTGGCTTTCAATTGGGCATACAGGGCGCGCAACTCCTGCTGTTTGCTCTTGAGATGTTCCAGCGTTTCGATACGGTCCAGATCCTGCTGCTTGCGTGGCGTGATGTCCACGCTGTGTTCGATTAGATGCGTAACGCGGCCGTCCGGTCCGAAGAGGGGATATGCATGCAACTCGACATGACGGCGCGTACCGGAAGAGTCTACATAGACTTGCTCGACGGTCGCGGGTTTGCCGGATTCACGCACGACGGCAACGGGGCAACTGTGCTTGGGAGATGCGCACGGGCCTTTGTGCTCGAACAAGTACGCGTGGCACGTCGAAATGCTGTTGGGGGAAGCGCGTTTGGCCGACGTGTTTGTCAAGATAACGTCGTGAGCGTCAATATCGACGATGAGCATGGGGTGGGGAACGGCGTCGAGTATCTCCTGCAGGAAACGCAGAGCAGAAGCATCTCTGAGACGATCGGCGATTGAGAGAACCTCGTAGTCACCGTTCGCCACGCGCGCACTTCGAATCGCTTTACAGCTATCTACGAAAAACACAGATAGGGCACCCCGTGAAGCGTTTCGTCGGTCTCAGGGTCCTGACGGGACGCAAGCACTCGATTCAGTGCTCGCTAGCATTGTCCGCCGTCCTTGGCGTACAGCCCCGTCCACATGGAATCCTGCTTGCGCCGGGCGGGAGCCCGGCACGCGGAGCGCCAGATTAGGCGCTTCGCAATCTCAAGGAACTCACTTGAGCCGCGAATCGTATTGTTCTAGCCAATACGTCCGGTCCCGCTTCATCCTTGATGAAATAGTCTTCGGCCCCGTACTGAACGGCCGCTATGATCGATTCATGGTCTCCCGTTTCCGCGGTCACAATGATGGGCACATTGGGCGAGTGGGCATGTACTCGCTTCAAGACGTCGACTTGCGACTCATCGTGCAGCGGCTGGTTCAGGACGACGGCGTCCACGCCGCCTTCAGAAAGTCGAGACAGGCCTCGTTCGTGGTCCGAGGCAACCTCTATGGCGAAGTCAAGGTTCGCCACGCCTGAGAGGTAGGGTTCGATAGGCTGGTTTACCGGGTTCGAATCTTCAAAGAGAAGCACACACAAAGAGGCATTTCCCCGACTCTGATCGCAATCCATGGTCAACTACTCCCCGATCAAAATGACCCCTAGTACTTCCTAGGAATTCCCCTACCTTCCAACGCTTTACGCACCACCGGCATTTGCTCGCTGTGAGACCCCACCGTCTGAATGGTCGCGACTTCACCGATTTCCTGTCCAGACCCAACTCAAGACCTCCCCGCAGTCGAGGCCGCATGAACTCGTGTTTCCCCCTTCTCTAGCGAACGACTGCACAATTGTTGGCATCGGTCGCGTTCGGAAGCACGTTTCAAATTGATAGGATCTAGATGTATTTTACACATAAACCGATAGTTCCGCAAGCAACTTTAAGAATTTATTGATTATAGTCTTGAATAATCCACATATATTGCCATTGCCGTGTTTGCTGAAACTAATCTGTTCTGATTTATACTAATGTAAAAAATGACGATTTGTCAACAAAATAATTTCGTACAATCAGATATAGTGTGTGTGTAAGGGATTGTTCGCATGATGTGCTACTAGCGGTGGCCGATTGGCAGAAGATACGCTCCACGCAAATGTATTGGATACCGGCTACGGGAGACGCGCGTGGATGTGGCATCTGCCCTCAATTTTGCGCCCAGGACTGGGTAAAGGCGGGCAAATGTGCGCTGAGGGGTTTCGAACGGACCGGGAGGTCAGGCGTGCGCTTGACCTCCCGGTAAGTGGGCTGTGTGGCCGTATTGTGTCGTTGATGATTTACATGACGACACTTTGGCATGACGCCAAGCCGTTGCTGCTAGAAGTCGGCCATATCTGTGTCGTCGAGCGGAATCACCTCTTCGGGTTTATGGACACGCTGCTCCGCAGCAGGGCTTGCGGTCAGTGCCTTGGGTTCTCTCCGTTCGCCGGTTTTGGCTGCGGGCGGGCGCTTCAATGCTTGCCGCGCCGCAGTTGGCGCCGGCTTCTTGCGCATGGAAGTGGACTTCGTGACCGAACTCGATTGCGCAGTGCGGTGCTTCACTTTGTTGCCGACGATCTTCGCCAGCTCGTCCACGATCTCTGTGAGGTTTGCCGCTTGGGCAGACAATTCCTCGCTGGCAGCCGCTGCTTCCTCGGAATTGGCGGCGTTCATCTGGGTGACCTTATCCATCTCGGCGACGGCTCGATTGATTTGGTCGATCCCCTGCGACTGTTCATTGCTTGCCGCAGACACTTCGTTGATGAGCTGTTCGACTTTTTGCGCATGACCCACGATCGTGTTCAGAATCTCCGCAACCTCGGCCGAAACGGCGACACCGTTCTCCGCGTTTCTTTGAGACTCTTCCACGAGAGTGGCCGTATTTCGTGCTGCCTCGGCGCACCGTTGGGCGAGGTTTCGCACTTCTTCTGCGACGACGGCAAATCCCTTGCCCGCTTCGCCGGCGCGAGCGGCCTCAACGGCCGCGTTGAGCGCAAGCAGATTAGTCTGGAAGGCGATCTCGTCGATTGTCTTGAGTATTTTTGCCGTTGCGTCCGACGAGACTTTGATTTGCTGGATCGCCGTATTCATGCGCGAGGTGACCTCGCTGCCGTTTTCAGCGCCGTTACGAGATTCTTGGCTCATCGATCGCGCTTGGTTGGCGCTCTCGGCATTCTGCCGTGTCATCGACGCCATTTCTTCAAGCGACGCTGAGGTTTCTTCAAGGCTTGACGCCTGCTCGCTGGCTCCCTGCGCCATTTGCTGGCTAGACTGGGCGACTTGACCTGCGGCAGACGAAACCTGGTCCGCGCCGGAAGTCAAAGAGTCGATAATGCGGTTGATGGGTTTGGTGATGCTGCGCGTGATGATCAGTCCCAGGATCACAGCAAGCACGACACCGACACAGAGGCAGACGAGCATGATCATTCTGCCCCAATCGGCAGCCTGTTGAGCGGCAATAGAAAAGTTATCGACGTCCGTGCGGGTCTTGTCTACTAGCTCAGTCAGCGCCTTGCCCAGTTCGCCGCCACTCTTGGTCAAGGGTCCCATGGCGAGTGCGTTGATGGCCAGGAATTGTTCCACCGCCTTTTCCGCTTCCGCTTGCATGCCCCCAAGACCTTTTGGTCCCATGATGGTTTCAAGGGCAGGGGTCATTTCATCGCCTACGATACGGCCAGCTTCAGCCGCGTTCCCGGCCCGCACGGCCTCCTGGACCCTTTTCACGCATTCGTGATACTTCTTGTGAACGGGATCGTTCTCCTTGATGCAGTCCAAAATGGTTTGATTGGTCGTGGGCGAAAGGGCTACCCACTTGCCGTAGTTGCATGCCGATGAATCGTCTCCGCCCTCAAACGCGGTCCCCGAGGAAGCCAGCCGGTCGCATTTGAACAACAGCGTGAAATGATCCCCCCGGAACCTCTCCAGTTTCGCCAGCATATCGTCCGGGTTAAGGATGTCGTTCTTGTCAAATTCCGCCAACATCGTGTTTATCTTCTGGCGGTCCTGGTCCCACGGTTCGAAGGCTTTCTTGAAGGCATCCCACATCTGCTGCTGCTCAGGGGTGCGATCCAGCTTCTCGTATTCTTCCCATGCGGCCAGCATGTCCTTGAGCGCCGCGTCGCGGGTATCGGCCGCTTTTGCACGATTCTCTTTGGGCAAGTGCGAACTGAGCAGCGCTCGGTTCTGCGTGCGCTGAACCTCCATCTTGTTTGTGATGGTCATCAAGGCCCGGACACTCGGCAGGCTCGTGTGGCTGAACGTCATCAACGATTCGTCGAGATGGGTTGTAAAATAAACGCCTACTAATCCAACAAACACGGCAATCGCGGCGATCGCCAGGAATGAGAGCATCAATTTTGTTCCCAATTTCATTCTTAATTGCTCCTTTTCAGAACGATCGACATCAAGCAGAACCGATTCGATGGTCCGCCCGAGTGGCCCATCGAGCCTTTCCTGTTTCGGCTCGTTTGCCTGGTAAATGTCCGATCATCCAAACCCAACCCCCAAAGAACACTGACTCCAAGTCTTTTCTCCAGCGTGATTCCGTAATGGACCAGCAGTGTTGGTGCGCGAAGAACCCATGAATCCTGCGAGGTCTTCCGCTCCCCAAAAGTGCGCCCGTCCCGGTTTCTCTCACTTCAACGGAACTTATCCTGCTACCATCCGGCGCCTCGTACACAAACCTAATCAAGTGGGCGTCATGCGCTTCCCTGTAGACTTCAGTAATTCCGGGTCTCTGGCGGACACAGCGAGACACAACTGGTAGGTCGATCCGGTGTTGCCCGTGCGTGCAAGGAAAACTGTTTGCTGATGGCCACAATTCTTATATCAGCGGATATTGTACACGGTCTCCGCTCATCCCGCAAGTAGCAATTGAAATTATTGAATTATGTGAGTGTATGGAATGCACAATATGCGCAGTTTTCCCCTCCGCTATCAAATGATCTGTGACACTGAGCGGTTTGGGCAATACTCTTCGCACGGGACTCCCTCATCTGAGAGTCGGGTAGAGACAGCGGAGCCTACAGCAGCCACGGGTTACTGAATTCAGACAATGCCGATGTCTGATGAGTGATTGTAACTAATTTCAATATAAAGAGTTACACGGGCGTGTAGTGCGTGGCTCGTTACGGATGCGTAGGGAACCGGACTTCTCTTACGAGACACTGGCCAGCATATTCTCAATGGCTGCAAGTACGAGCCCGGCAGACCTCTCCCACCGCCGTTGTGACGCGTATTTCGCCGCTCCCTCCGAGAGGCGCTTGTAGAGCACTTCATCCTTGGAGATGCGTTCGAACTGAGCTTCCAGTTCTTTCCAATTGCCAGCGGCATGGAGAAGTCCGGTTTCTTCCGGAACGACACACTCGCGGGCGGCAATGGTGTTCGGGCTGAGCACTGGAATACCACGGTCTGCAAATTCAAGCGCTTCCCATTCATGGCCTTCGCCGCAGTACGCGATCCAAGGGGCCATTGCCGGATCAAGTTGGGTATCCACCTGTATCCCTTTGGTCTTCAGGCGAGCGATTAGCCGTGCACCGCCGGTTCGAAAGAGCCGCGACTCGCCAAACTTTCCAAGAACGAGTACGCGTCTTTCCGTGTCAGCCCGTTTTCGCTCGTAGTCCACCCCATTTACGCCCACGGGGGCGAATACAATGTGTCCCGGCGGGACCCCAAGCTCACGCAGTTGACTTGCGCCAAGTTGTGTTGTGGCGATTATCGGGCCCATCCTGTCACTGATAGCGGGCGTTTTGGCGGTCACGCTGAACACCCAAGGTAGTACCGGGACCTGGAGATGAGAGGCGACGTCCAAGGTTCGACCAGCGACGCAGTTCAGGACGACGTCAAACGGGCATGAGCCGGATTTTGCCAAGCGACCCAGGAAGAGACGGGCCAATGGTCTGTGGAGTGGCATGGGGCCAAGCCGGGCCACGTGGATGCCGTCCACCAATTCGAGTTCCTGGACGCCTACACTTCCTGACCTAAGGGTGAGGCGCTTACCGCACAGCCAAGCCACATAGTGCCCTTGTGCGGCAATGCGCTTTAGGATTTCGTGAATGGAACGCTCGATGTAAGAAGGCTTCTTTACCGTCCAATCCCGGGGGTGCATAACGAGAATACGTATCATTCCAACCTCCACAGCGATGGTCACGTCTTTCGTCTGATTCGGCGAAGAATGACCGAACTCACCTACATTGTACTATTCTTTGGCGCGCGGGTGCCGATCACGAACGATCCCGGCGGTTGAAACCCGGCGTCCGTTGGGGCACAATGCCCACTATTGCGGCTTCGCCCGATCTGTGCACGTAAGCTTAGTCCCGCGGAGCGCGAAGTGATCGCCGGTTGTTTGTACAATGTCGAGTACCGGTGTGGCGTGGCTGTGCCATGAATATGCGCGATCTGAAGATGTAGGATGAGTGGGGTAGGGATGACTAACGAAGCGCCGTCGGCGTGAGGATGGAGTTATTTGCGTTACGCGATAATCTCGGATGTGCACGCCAACCTTGAGGCCTTGCAGGCCGTTCAGGCGCGCATTCAAGAATTGGCAGTGGACCAAATCGTCTGCTTAGGCGATGTCGTTGGCTATAACGCGAGTCCGAACGAGTGTGCGGACTTGGTTCGCGAGACCGGAATTCCCACCATATGCGGCAATCATGATGCGGTGGCTTGCGGAATCGAGGAGCCATGGGGTTTCAATCCGGTGGCGCTGCATGCGGCGCTGTGGACGCGCGAACATCTTTCCGAGGCAAACCTGAAGTGGTTGCGTGAGTTGCCCGACAACATGCAGTTCACGCATTTTCTTGCCGCACATGGGTCGCCCACGGATCGCGACTGCTATCTGTTTACGTGGGAGGATGTGCTGCCCCACATTCCCTACCTTGCGGAGCAGAACTATCGTCTGTGCTTCTTCGGCCATACGCATAGTCCTGGGATATTTTCGGCAGACGGTCTGTACTCGGTGGACGACGATCTCAAGTTTGCGTTGGGAGAAGGAAAGACCTTCTTTATCAATCCCGGCTCCGTGGGACAACCGCGGGACGGCGATCCTCGAGCGGCGTTTGGCCTGTTCGATTCGCAAAAGAACGAGTACCAGTTGATTCGTGTCGAATACGATGTCGAGAAGGCGGCTCAACGAATACTTGAAGCCGGATTGCCCCATTTCCTTGCAGAACGACTGTCTCTGGGCCGGTGATAGAAAGGCTGTTGCCATGCGAAACGCGGTAATTACCCGCGAGACTGCCGAAACCGCAATTCGGATTGAACTGAATCTTGACGGATCGGGCCGTTCGAACATAAAGACGGGCATCGGCTTCTTCGATCACATGCTGAATCACATCGCCCGGCACGGGCTTTTCGATTTGAACGTGGAAGCGAAGGGCGACTTGCACATCGATCCGCACCATACCGTGGAAGACGTGGGCATTTGCCTGGGCATGGCTTTTATTCAAGCCTTGGGCGACCGCAAAGGCATCGTTCGCTATGGTCATGCCGTCGTTCCGATGGATGAGGTATTGGCCGAGGTTGCAGTCGACATCAGCGGCAGGCCCTACTTTTCCTACAAGGCGGATTTGCAGCGGACGCGGCTCGGAGACTTCGACACGGAACTTGCCGAGGAGTTCTTTCGCGCTTTCGCCGTAAACGCTCGCGTCACACTTCATGTGATTCTGCGTCAGGAAGGAAATCTTCACCACTGTATCGAAGGCATGTTCAAGGCCTTCGCGCGGGCACTGGATGCGGCGACGTGTATCGACGCGCGTGTATCGGGTGTGCCCTCGACCAAGGGGATGCTTCAAGCATAAGACGCACCGGAAGCTGGCCACCGTATGGGAGGCCCGCTTCCGGTTTTCCGTTTCTCGCCCGGATTTCTCACGAACACACTTAGCCCCTCTCTCGTAATCGTCGCGTTTGCGAGACTTGCGGCGAAAGGCAGCGCGACTATCCGAAAACAGAGTGTGTTCGCGATAAATCCTCATGGCATAACCTCAACGTCTTGCACGTGGGCAATTTGCGCCGGCGCTCAATCGCGTCGGTGCAAATTGCGGACTCGGTAGACTTCATGTCTCCTGCGCACGGCGAAACGAACGCTTGAGAAGCGCCCACCGGCCAAGCGCATCCCGCAAAAAGTGATTTTTCAAAGTGGTTTCGCTACAATTTTCGCGCACGGTATCGGAGTTCATGTGTGAATAGGTGTTCGGGAGTACCATGATTAAACATATCCTTGTTCCTACCGACGGCAGCGAGCAAGCCATGCTTGGGGTGCGGTACGCGATCGCGGTAGCGAAGCATTTCGAGGCAACCGTTCATGGGCTGCATGTCATGGACATCAAGTTGCTTGAGGGGCCGTTTTTGCGCGATGTGTCGGCCTCTTTGGGTACGGCTCCCTATGCCAATTATCAGGGCAATATCACCATGATTCTGGAGGAGCGTGGAAGACTTGCGCTCCAGTTATTTCAAAAGACCTGCGAAGAGGCGGGGGTCGCATTCACCATTGAGCAGATAGCGGGGCTTGTGCCTCGCACCATACTTGAGAAGAGCGAGCTCACCGACCTCATCATTCTTGGCCGAAGCGGAGAGCACAGCGAATGGCTTGAGGGTTTGCTGGGCTCTACCACGCAAGCGGTTGTACGTCGAAGCACGCGGCCAGTCCTTGTGACGGGAGTTGCAATACCCGGACGCGGGAAGTTTCTGGTGGCCTACGACGGTTCGGCGCACTCCAAGAAGGCGCTGCAGGTGGCCGTGCAAATGAG
Source organism: Candidatus Hydrogenedentota bacterium (assembly GCA_019695095.1). Classification (NCBI taxonomy): domain Bacteria; kingdom Pseudomonadati; phylum Candidatus Hydrogenedentota; species Candidatus Hydrogenedentota bacterium. The sequence continues at coordinate 19,493 of JAIBAQ010000042.1, read as the reverse complement.
TTCGAGTTGGGGAGCGCCGCTCGAAGTTCTATCGGTGGGAGGTGCGAAGGCGAGTGCACTGCTTGATGAGGCGCGCGCATATCTTGCACCTCACGATGTCGCCGTGAATTATGTCGTTCGCGAGGGTGATCCAAGCGAAGTGATTGTCGAACATGCCGCTGAGTGCAGGGCGGATCTTCTCGTAATGGGAGCCTATGGGCATACAAAGGTGCGTGAACTTGTAGTCGGGAGTACGACAGCCTACGCCATGAATCGGGCAGGGTGTCCGTTGCTTTTGACCCGTTGAACCACAACACCTCGTTGTATGAACGTGAGGGATTATGGAAACTAGGAATGCCGTTCAACGTGTGATAGAGCGTGTAGGCGATTTGCCCGCTATGCCCGCGACTGTCGCCGAGCTTCTTCGCTTGACGGACGATCCGATGGTCGAGTTGGGAGAAGTGACCCAAGCGCTTGAAAAGGACCCGGCTTTGACCGCCAAGATTCTACGGGTCAGCAATTCGCCTTACTATGGAATGAAGCAGTATGTGGGCACGCTCAAGCTGGCACTCGTAATTTTGGGTGTGCGTGAAGTCCGCAACATTGTGCTGGGGATCGCGGTTGTCGATACGTTGCATGACGAGAAGCTTGTCACGCTCGTGGCCAAGAATTTCTGGTCGCACGCGTTTACGGTGGCTGGATTCGCAAAAAAACTGTCCAATGTGCTTTCCATCGGTCTTCAGGGGGAAGCCTTCACATCAGGACTTCTTCACGATATAGGCAAATTGATCCTTCTCCGCCAGCTTGGATCCACGTATGCCGACATCATCAAGAAGACGGGCGGTTCTTCGGATGCATTATGCGTTGCGGAACGCGAGCGGTATGGATTCACGCATGCCGATGCGGCGGCGGCGCTCGCGGCTGCCTGGAATTTTCCATCCGCTCTTGGCGATGCGTTATTGCTGCATCATTCAATTGACGGGTGTCTGCTAACAAGCGCAAAGGATCCAAAGCTGGCCGCTGTCGTGCGTATCTCCAACTTGGCGGCGCATGAAGACTTTGAGAACGCCGAGGCGATCGGCGATCATCCCTGCGTGAACGAGGAAGCCTGGAGCGTATTGGATTCCGTGCCAGCGCCCATATCGAGGAATGCGCGGTTCGAAGTGATCAAGACAATCGCGGAGGAACTCAAGGAAGTTCCCATTCCTCAATTCTGACGAATTCGCCGCTTGAGTCTAATCGGAAGCGAGATCGGCTCCTAATGCCACGCAACAGGCCAATCTTGCGCGCACCACGAGGTGGAAAGTGTCGAAGAAAGAGAAAATTGTAATTCGAAGAGACGACGATCTTGTCGACATAGATGACGAGTTGGAAGTAGCCATGCAGGCTTTGGACGGCGCGAATCAGCGTATCGTGAACCTGCTTTCGACGATGGAGCCGATCAAGCCTGTGCCCGAGTTGGCTGCAGAAGGGGAAGACGCGGCGCCCGGTGCCTCTGCCGAGAGCGAGCAGCAGACTCCGGAAGCCAATTGACACCTTCGCCCGAGTGTCCAGGCTCCTGCGGTCCCATCTTTCGATGGCGCGCGGTTCGAGCACTAAGTGGATTCATGACCGATTTGGCGAGACTCGCCGCCGCGCGACTATACTGTTCACATGCCTAGTCGACCACTGACTATTCTGCTGTCCGATCCGCACCTGAAAGGTGGGGGACAGGTTCGTTACGTCACGGAACTCGCGCGCGAGCTGACTCGCCTCGGGCACGCCGTGTATCTAGGCTGTAAGCCCGACAGCGTCCTGGTGGCCTGCGCACGAGATGCCGAGTGTCGGGGGAACAGTCCATTCGCGTATCGCGGCGGCCTCCGTCCGCGCGCGTGGTTTGGCGATCTTCGCCGCCTCGCCCGTTTTATTCGCGAGGTCAAGCCCGATGTCCTCCACGCGAACGGCTCGCAAGATCATTGGATTAGCGGTCTGGGTAATCGTCTGCTTGGCCGGCCGGTTTGTATGGTTCGAACTCGGCACAACACCTACGCCGTCGGGAACAGTCTTCCGAACCGGTTGCTGAACCTGTCGTGGACCGATTACCAAATCGCGGTGTGCGATGCCGTGCTTCAGTTGCGCATTTCGAGGCCCACGTTCGACGCGGAGCGCATGCGTGTGATTCACAACGGTGTTGATCCCAAGAAATACTGCTCTGATGCGGCGGCGCGCACCCGCACGCGGCAGGAATTTGGCTACGCGGACGAGCACATTGTCGTGGGCATGGCTGCGCGGCTTGCGGAGGCTAAGGGGCATCGGTTCCTATTCGAGGCAGCCGCCAAGCTCAAATCTCAGTACCCCCAATTGCGACTGCTTATCCTGGGGCAGGGTGTGCTAGACCAATCTTTGCGAGACTTGGCGCGTGACCTGGAGATCGATTCCATCACGCATTTTGGCGGGTTTCGCAATGATATCGGCGACTGTATTCAGGCATTCGACATCGGAGCGCAGCCTTCAATCGATTGCGAGGCGTCTTCCTTCAGCGTGATGGAGCAGATGGCCACGGAGATCCCCATTGTCGCTTCTGATCACGGAGGCACGAAGGAGATTGTGCGCGATGGAAAGGACGGTTTCATTGTGCCGCAAGGTACAGTCGAACCGCTCGCCGATGCGCTTGCCAGACTTTTACGCGACCCCGCACAACGGCGAGCGATGGGGCAATCGGCGAGAAAGCGCATCGAATCGGAGTTTACGCTTGGCCTGCTGGCGTCGCGCACGCTTGAGGCGTACGACGAGGCATTGAGCATTCACGCAAAGCGACGCGCGACATGATCGTCCTGCATATCGACGAACAGACCGGATGGCGAGGGGGAGAACAGCAAGCGAGTTACCTTATTCGCGGACTTGCGGAGCGCGGGCACCGGTGTCTCATCGCAGGACGCGTGGGCAGCGAATTTCTTGGAAGCGCTCATGGAGTGCCGGATCTCACACGCATTGGCGTCTCGTGCCGTGGCGAAGCGGACGTGTTCACGGCGATGCGCCTGGCCAAGGTGGTGAAGTCGCAAGGCGTGGATATCCTTCATGCGCACACGAGCCACGCAATTACCTACGCATGTCTCGCGCGAGCCATTGCGCGCCGGGGCAAGGTTGTCGCGTCGCGTCGCGTGGATTTTCCGCCCAATCGAAACGCATTCAGCCGGTGGAAGTACCGGCAGGCTGATCGTGTTATCGCGATTTCCGATCGTATCGCAGAGGTTATGCGTGAGTTTGGCATTGGTGAAGACTGCCTGCGGACGGTGCACAGTGGCATTGACGTTGAGCGCTTCGATGTGCCACCGCTGACGCGTGATGAACTGGGCGTACCCGAGGATGCATTCCTGCTGGGCAATGTTGCGGCTCTGGTTGATCACAAGGACCAGGCCACACTCCTGGACGCAATGCACTTGGTAGTCAGGGACACGCCGAATGCGCACCTGCTTATCGCGGGAGACGGCCCATTGCGCGAGGGACTCCTCAAACAAGCAAAGTCACTCGATCTGGAGTGGAATGTTCATTTCCTGGGATACCGCAAGGACGTGCCGCGTATATTGCGAACTCTGGACTTGTTCGTCATGAGCAGCAAAGAGGAAGGCCTCGGAACTTCCGTGCTCGACGCCATGGCCTGTGACGTGCCTGTGGTGGCGACGGCTGGCGGCGGAATCCCCGAAATGGTCCGGCACCACGAAACCGGCAGACTTGCTCCGATTCAGAATCCGAGAGAGCTGGCATCCTGCATCCTCCAGGCCATCCGCAATCCGAATCAGTCCGCGGTCATGGCTGCGCGAGCCAAGACGATGCTGACTGAAAAATTCACGAAAGAGCGCATGATCGAGGGTAACCTTCGCGTTTACGAAGAACTCGTCACCTCGTGAACTGCGCCGTGCAACGGTCTGGCATTACGCCGGTGCCGACGACAGGTTTCGCGCTTCATCAGGAATCTTGACGCCGTTTTCATCCGCCCACTGCATCCATGCCGTGTGCATTCGTGCGGCGCGTTTCGCGTCCTTCTCCACGAGATTCGTCAACTCGGTGCGGTCGTCCGCGAGATTGTAGAGTTCCCAGGCCCCCCTGGCGGGTATCACCAGCTTCCAGTCGCCCTCGCGAATCGCACAATTCCCCTGGTGTTCCCAGCAGAGGCGAGCGTGTCCCTCTCGAGATTTGCCCCGAAGCAGAGGGGCAACGCTCTTGCCCACAAGCGGGTGTAGCGCGTTGCCGTTGTATGTCTTTGGGTACTCTACGCCAGCAAGGTCCAGGCACGTGGCCATAATGTCGGTGATGTGCACGACGTCGCTAAGCGGCTGTGTACGTTTCGCGCTACCTGCCGGCCAGCGCGCGAGCATGGGCGTAGCAATGCCGCCCTCGTGGACCCAGTGTTTAAACATGCGAAACGGAGTGTTGCTTGCGTTGGCCCACGGCCGCTCATACGCCACATACGAGCCGCGCTCTCCGGGTTTGCTTCCCGGCTTGTTAAACGTCTTCTTATTCAGGTCCTCGTGACAGCCGCCATTGTCGGAGAGGAACAGCACGAGCGTGTTGTCTTCGGCGCCGGTTTCGAGCAACGTCTGCAGGACACGGCCGATCCCTTGATCCATTCGGTCGATCATCGCTGCGTAGACGGCCATGCGCAGGGCCCAGTCTTCCTTGTTTGTGACGCTGCCCCATGCAGGCACTTGCTCGTCGCGTGGTGAGAGCTTCCACTTGGGGGCAATGATGCCGAGGTCCAGTTGTCGTTTGTAACGCTCTTCCCTCAAGGCATCCCAGCCAGACAGGTAACGATCCCTATACTTCGCGATATCTTGTTCCCAGGCGTGCAACGGCCAGTGCGGGGCCGTATAAGCGAGGTAAAGGAGAAACGGCGAAGTGCTTGTGTCGTGCTCCTTCAGGAATTGTACGGCGTGGTCGGTGAATGCGTCGGTCATGTAGAACGTGTCGCCGGACGGCACATACACATCGTCGTCGAGTGCCATCGTGCGGACGTCGCGTTCCTCGGGGAGGATTTCCCAATAGCTGCTCGCACCGCTGATGAGACCGAAGTACCGGTCGAACCCGCGCTGGCGCGGCCAATTCTCGCGCGCGGCGCCCACATGCCATTTCCCTGACATGTAGGTCCGGTATCCGGCAGTCTTCAGCGCTTCAGCGAGCGTCATGCAGTTGCGGTTGAGATATCCCTGATACGGCCCTTCGGGGACGACGCGATCGGGAGGGCTGGTCATTGCACCCATGCCCGCCTGGTGCGGGTGGAGACCCGTCAGGAGTGCCGCCCGCGAAGGACAGCAGCGCGCTGCGTTGTAGGCGTGAGTGAAGGTACACCCATCACGTGCAAGGCTGTCGAGGTTGGGAGTGGCGATTTCGGAGCCATACCTGCCGATGTCCGAATAACCAAGATCGTCGGCCATGATGATAAGGATGTTGGGATGCCGGTCGTCTCCCGTTGCTGCGTGGCTGCGAGCTGTGGTGGATACTCCCGTCAAGGTTACAGCCAACGTTCCCGCCGACTTTGTCAGGAATTCTCGTCGATTCATGACCTGCCCCTTTGTGTCGAGTTTCTGTATTCTACCTCGCTTCAGGCTTGAAGTGCGCACACGTTGACAAAAGGCATGGACTGCAATTCGAGCTGTCGAGACTGAGTGCAACCAAGGAGAGCAGACGAGAAGGACTCCAGTGGCGATTCCGTCCAGGGTTCATGCGTGCTCACGATGATTTTGGAGAATCACCGCGATACTCAATGCTCTTCCCGGCAACTCGTGCGTATGGGAGTCTGGTGCGCTTGAGCGAAGGAAGGGCAGTGTACGACAGATTGTATATCCATTTGAACTGCTAAGGGGGCGGCGCAGGCTACTCCTCTCGGAGAGTCCCTTTCAATCTTAAAAAGGGAAGAGCCTCCACCCTAGGTGGAGGCCCTTCCTCAATGGATATTGTACTGTCGAGATCGTTGCTGTTACTGCGCAGCCGGAGCAGGTGCCGGGGCGGCCGGAGCTTCTGCCGGAGCCGGTGCCGGGGCGGCCGGAGCTTCAACCGGAGCTGCTGGGGCTGGTGCCGGGGCTGCTGCTGGAGGCGGAGGAGGCGGAGGCGGGGTTCCCGCTTCAGGCGGGGCCGGAGCATTGGTCTCCTGCTTCTCAGCGGGCGCGGGTTGTTTCTTCTCGCAACCGCTGAGTACACCCAGCATGCCCACGACAGCTACCAATAAGCACACCATCATTACGGCAAGCCATCTCTTCTTCATTTCTCTTTCATCCTCCACTACCTAGTTTGTACACATTTCACGCCCACTTGGCGCTAATGCCTTCCTGAAGAATCTCGCGAAATCTCTGGCCATCCGGACTACTTCCTCTCACTATACTCTGATTCCTTAGTTTCCTCAAGTGGTTATGCTGGTTGAATATTCGGTATGCTACGCGCCGCCGTTTCTGTTATCACCCGGCGCTTCGCGCCGATGTCCGGAATTCACCATGAGCCTAATCCGACTCGAAAACGTCAGTAAATCATATGGGGGCGAAACCGTGCTCGACGGGGTAGACCTCCGCGTCGAAACGGGTGACAAGATTGGGCTTATCGGCAGGAATGGCACCGGAAAATCTACTATTTTCCGCCTGATGTTGGGGGAAACCGACGCCGATATGGGGTCCGTGGAGCGGGCGCGGAAGCTCCGAATCGCGGCATTGGCGCAATTGCCTCAATTTGAGGCGAGCGATACGTTGTTCGATATCGTTTTGAGGACGTTCTCGGAGTTGACCGATCTCGAACACAAACTCACAGTTCTGGAAGAACGTATCGCATCCGGTGACGAGGGAGCCCTGAGGCAATACAGCGCGACACAGGAAGAGTTTCAGCGGCGCGGAGGCTATGACTTTCGGACGCAGGTGAAGCGTGTGTTGCACGGGCTAGGGTTTACGACCCATGACTACGACCTTCACATTGGGGCACTAAGCGGTGGGCAGCGCACGCGCCTGATGCTCGCGTTGGTGTTGCTGCAAGACGCCGACATCCTGCTGCTGGATGAACCCGAGAACCACCTTGACCTCGAAGCACGCGAGTGGCTGGAAGATTTCCTGAAAGAATGGCCACGGGCATTCGTCATCATTTCTCACGACCGGCGGATGCTGAACGCGGTCACCAACACGATTGCCGATCTCGAGCGCGGCAAAGTCCGTTGTTACACGGGCAACTACGAATCGTTCTGCGGACAAAAGGCGCTGATGCGTGAACAACAGCAGAAAGCCTTTGAGCGACAGCAGGAATTCATCGAGAAAGAAGAGAAGTGGATTGACCGGTTTCGATACAAGAACACCAAGGCGACGCAAGTACAGAGCCGCATTAAGCGGCTCGAAAAAATGGACCGAGTCGACGCGCCCGACAGCGAGCAAGCTTCCGCAAAGTTTGGGCTGGGACAGGTTGTGCGGAGTGGAGCCGTAGTCCTCGAAGCCAAGGGCCTTTCCATGGCGTATGGAGACCTGGTTCTCTACAAGGACGTGTCATTCACGGTCGAGCGCGGGGAGCGCGTGGGGATTATCGGTCCCAACGGTGCGGGGAAGACTACGCTGCTGCGGCATCTTGTGGGCCGGCTGGATGGTGCGCCCGGCACAGTCCGGCTGGGGCACAAAGTAACGCTCGGATTCTATGAGCAGCACCACAGCGACGTGAATCCGGGAGCGGACGTGATGCGCGAGGTCAGCGCCGCGCGGCCTGAGTGGAAACCGGAGCAGATTCGAACCTTCCTGGGACGTTTTCTGTTCACCGGTGAGGATGTATTCAAGCCGATCTCAGCGCTGAGCGGGGGAGAGTTGAGCCGTGTTTCGCTGGCGAAGCTGGTTCTTTCTCAGGCCAACGTGCTGCTTCTCGACGAACCCACAAACCATCTCGACATCGCATCTCGCGAGGCTCTGGAAGCCGCGTTGGCGGAGTTTCCAGGAAGCCTGCTGATTGTTTCGCACGACCGGCAACTGATAGACCGCCTGGTGGATAAACTCGTCATCATCGAGCATGGAACCGCGTCGGTTCATCTCGGCAATTACACGCACTATCGATGGAAAGTCGGCGAGGCCGCTGCCGAAGCCTCAAGTAAATCGACTGAAGACGTGCTGCGAATCCGGCGCAATAAGATTCAGCCGCCTCGCAAGGTGGAGGAGAAGGCGCGCCGCAAGCAACAGAAGCAGTTGGAAGAAATCGAGCGCGACATCAGCTCCCTCGAGGAGATGATTGCCGCGCTCGAACAACGGTTCACCGAAATCGATCCGTCCGACTACCAGACCGCGCAGCAGCTCAAATCCGAATACGACGGGTTAAAGAGCGACCTCAGCGAGATGTATGTCGAATGGGAACGGATCGCCGAAGAGACTACTTCGTAGGCTTATCCGCAGATTCTCCCGGCTTTGATTCTTCTTCTTTTGGTACGCGCGACCATTGTGTTGTGCGTCCGAATGCCGCGATACCGAGATAGCCTCGCACATCCAACGTATCGTTGTTGGAAAGCTTCATTGTGCATTTGTACGTCTTGCCGCTTTCGGGATCGTAAATTGTGCCTCCCGACCAGTTTTCCTTGCCGTCGAAGGAGAAGCCTTTCAGCAACTTCAATCCGAGAATCGGGTCGTTTTTGTGTGCCGGATCCGGGTTGTTCACGTCAAGTTTGGGTTTTCCTGCATCCGGTTTACCTTCTTCCACCAGCGGGTCCTTTAGCCAGACCAATGCGCCGAAATACTTGCCGTCTTCCTTCGTAATCTCGACTTTGGATTCCTTGCCTGCGGTATACCACTGTCCAAGGACCGCGTCGGGGTCGGGGGCGGCGAAGGTCACGGCCACCGCCGCTGCCAAACACACTGCACATCCCAAAAGCACTTGCTTCATGGACTCAATCTCCTGGTATTCACTATTGTTGACCACAGCGCCCGTGTGTGCCGTGGAGGCCTGAGTATAGCGGCGGCCGCTCGATTCTCACAAGCCGTGGTTGTCTCGCGCCTGTTCGAGTAGTATCCTCAGTCCGCTTACGCCACGGATAGCATGCCAGATGATTCGATACGCACTCATATTTCTCGGTGGGGGACTGGGATCAGTCCTCCGATACGCCATTGCGGGTTGGACTCAGCGCGCGGCCGATACTTCCTTCCCGTTGGGTACGCTTGTCGTGAACGTTGTGGGGTCTCTTGTTATCGGATTTCTCGCCGCCACGCTTACCGGCCCAATTCTCATCCGGGACGACTATCGTATTGGCCTGATGGTGGGCGTACTGGGAGGGTTTACGACGTTTTCCAGCTTCAGCCTTGAAACGCTGATGCTTGCGAATGACGGCCAGTTTGGCATGGCATTGTTGAACGTTCTGTTCAGCGTGGCCCTGTGCCTGACTGCGGCATGGTTGGGTTACCGGTTCGGTGAATATTCGTTTGGTGTTTGAAGGAGGGTAGTCCTATGCACGTGCCCGAAGACGGATACCTGCTGCGAATCTTCATTGGTGAAAGCGACCGTTGGCAACACCGGCCGCTCTATGAAGCCATAGTGCTCAAGGCGCGCGAACTTCACCTCGCAGGCGCCACCGTGCTGCGCGGGCCGATGGGATTCGGCGCGACCAGCCGGCTTCACACAACCAAGGTGCTGCGGCTTTCCGAAGACCTCCCCATAATCATTGAAATCGTGGACAGCAAAGAGCGCATCAACCAGTTTCTCCCGTGCATCGAGGAAATGGTCAAAGAAGGGCTTGTCACACTGGAAGACATCAAGGTGATTAAGTACCTCGGCACTCCGCCCGCCGACGTGTGATTTTCCGCGGCCGCTCCCGCGGCGGGCACCAACTATTTCCCGCCACGCCTATCATCCGCTACAATATGCCGCTTACCGAAGCAGGGAGATGGCAATGGACGGAATTACGAGGGCTTGGCGCAATTGGCGTCATAGCAGGAAGTTCGCGAAATTGGGCAAGGGCTGCCGCTTTATCGGCAGAGACCTGGAAATAGAAGGGCACGTCGAACTCGGTGACTATAGCCGTATACGCGAGTCGGTGCGTTTACGCGCTCGTCCCGAAGGGAAGATCGTTATCGGAAGCCGTTGCCTGTTGAGCTGGAATGTCGTGATTGAGGCCGGGGAACTCGTCGAGCTGCACGACATGGTGGGCATTGCCGAGTATGCGGTCATTCGGGATGGGACGCATCTCATCTACGGCACGGAGGCGAACTGGCGCTACACGCCGAATTATTACCGCCCCGTGATTATAGAAGAAGGGGCGTGGGTAGGAAGCGGCGCGTATGTCTCCAAGGGCGTTCGTATCGGCAAGGGCGCGGTAATCGGCGTGAAAAGCGTTGTCACGCACGATGTACCCGCATACGAAGTGTGGACCGGCGCACCCGCAAAGTTTCTCCGGCACCGCACCAAGGACTTGCCCGAGGAGGTCGCCGATTTAGCATCTCGACTGTTGGCCGAGCAGGGCATCCGCAAAGACCGGCGCGAATGGTGAGCCATGCCCATTCGAGCGATCACCTTTGATTTCTGGCGTACCCTATTTCATGAAGCCAAGGATCCGGAGCAGCGCCGGCTGATCCGCATTCGCGCCGTGTGCGAGGCAACGGGCGCTTCGCCCGAGTCAGCTCGCGCGGCTCTGCAGACCTCCGAGCGCGAGTTCATGCAGCATCATATTGAGCTGCAGCGAACGCTTGGGCCGGAGGACGCCGTCCGAATTGTCATGCGAGAAGTGGGGGTGAAACTGTCCCCGGAAGTGCAGCAACATCTAGCGGAGGTATTCGCCACGGCTATACTGCACTTCCCTCCGATTCCCATTGATGGCGCGTTGGACGCCGTGGCAGCCGCTGCGAAGCGAGGCCCCGTAGGAGTAATATCCGATTCGGGATTGAGCCCAGGTAGTTCGTTGCGGACACTGCTGGAGCGAAACGGATTCCTGCCGTTCTTCGATAGCGTCGTCTTTTCCGATGAAGTCGGCGTGTCAAAACCTCATGCGCGTATGTTTGATACGTGCGCTCAAGGGCTGGGCGTTGCGCCAAGTGAGCTGCTGCACATCGGTGACCTGGAGACAACCGACGTGGTGGGGGCCAAAGCGGTTGGCGCGCGCGCGGCATTGTTTGCCGGTGACAACGATCGACATGTCGCAAATACTACCGCCGACTATGTCTTTAAGCACTGGCGAGATTTCCTGGAAGTGCTGCCGGATCTGACGTAGTAACGAAATGCGGTTTACCAGTCAGGCCATTGAAGACCCGCGCTATCGAGCTGTTTCTGCACGTTCGTGGGGTCATACACGACTTTCTGTATATCGACCTTCCAGGGGTGTTCTTCTGTGCTGATGATGGCGTAATGAGCCAGGCCAGGTTTCCCAGTTCCAACGCGGCCGGGATTGACGAACAGCGTATCGTCGACCATTCGGGAGAACGCATGGGGAGTGCGGCCCGCGACAATCACATGTACGTTGGCGAATTCACGCTGTCTGCGAAACCTGCTCGGGTCGTCCTGTTCCTCCAGTCCCTCCGATTGACTAGCCGGCGTGCCATGGCACAGACAGACGGAAAGTCCGTCGACCGTGAAGATTCTGCGCCTGGGCAACCCTGAAATCTTCTCGAGATTCTTGCTGAGCGTCTTTTCGTGTGCGAACTGAAGTGCCGCAAGGAGGGCGGGAGATACGCGCTGAGGAAGCGAGTCTGCTTTTCGCACGACGCGAAGCGCTTGCCGATCGAGTTCGCCCTGTACGGAAAGAACTTCGCGCTTCTCCAGCCGTTCCCACGATTCGTTGGGATTGGGTCCGCCAACCAAGGTATCACCCGTGTTCACAACAATATGGATACCGGCGCGATCGATATGGCTCAACACCGCTTCAAGTGCGGGAAGATTGCCCGAGACACCGCCGAGAGCGGCAATAATCATGTGTTCAATGCTCCAACCATCGAGTCCGTAATAGAAAAGTTGCCCGAGGCAGTGCATGGTAAGTCACTTCCGAGTCATTGTTCAACGGGTACATAATCACGAAACAAGCCGGAAAAAGGGCGCGAAACTCGGGAAAAAGTGGGGCATTTGTGGCCAGCGATGCGGATGAGCCCCAAAACACCGGGTGATTCTGACCTCGATTTCATTTTAGCCTTGAAAATAGGGCTTGACAAACGCCTCGTTAAATTGTAAAGAACGGGGGTGCGGAGAGGGGATATGGCGACCCTCAGCACTGGGCTATCCCACGAAATGCAGACGTGCAAGGTGCGTCGTCTGAAGACTTCAAGGTCGAAAGCGTGGGGAAGAGGGAATCCCCAAAGCGAGGAGGCACAAGCGATGGCAGAAAAGAAAGCGAAGACAAAGGCTCAGATCATCACCGCTCTTGCCGAGAAGACCGGCCTGAGCAAGAAAGACGTTGGTAACGTCGTGGCCGAGCTTGTTGGCTTGGCGTACAAAGAAGCGAAAGTCGGCTTCACGATTCCGGGCCTTGGTAAGCTCGTCGTTGTGAATCGCAAGAAGCGCACCGGCCGTAACCCGGCAACGGGCGAGACGATCACGATTCCGGCGAAGCGCGTCCTTAAGTTCCGCATCGCTAAGCAGGCGAAAGACGCCATCAAGTAAGAGATTTACTCCAGCGCGCATCGCCGGTCCGGAGGAGCACCTCCTCCGGGCCGGCTTGCTTTTTGAATGGCCGCGCGTGCATGACGTGGAGGTTATGCCGTGAGGATTCTTCGCGAACACACCGGTTACGAGACAGTATCTTGTGTGCTCGTGCGAGATTCGACCTAGCGGGATTCGCGGTATTGTCTATACCAGACTGTCAATGCGGCTAACGTCGCTCCGCCAAAGGTTCCAATCAGACCGTTCAGGAGCGCTGTTGTGTCCGATGTGGCCAGAAACGTGTTTTCAATGGCGTATTGGACCAATGAGGCAATCAAGCCTATTGATGCGCCTATTGCCGCACCTTTTGGAATTGACGGGTCCAACGAGTACATGAGGCTGACAATAGCTCCAACCATGAACCCTCCGAGCATTCCGAAAGAGACGCCGCCATTGAATGCTGTACGGAAACTAGTGGCGAGATGCGTGTTCGAGGGCGACGTTACGACGGCCAAAATGCCCAGAATGATGCCCAGCGCGACCATTCCCAGAAGGAGCCCCAATAGCGCGTGCACACTTGCTTTGATGAGTGCTTTCTTCAGCGGCACCCGCGATTCGGAATGCGATTGAGGTTGGGCAGGCGCGGCGGCCTTTGGCGTTACAGGAGAACCCAGATCGAAATCCAGCTTCAGATTCAGGACATCCTCGCCGGTTTGCAGGGACGTACCGCACTTGCTGCATCGCCCTGCTTTGCCTTCAAAACCCGGTGGAATGGCCATACGATGACCACAGATGCTGCACGTTACAACGTTCGTCTTGGTGTCCATACAATGCCCCCCCGGCTGTGGACGCTACCTTTGTACGACGTCGAAGCAGAGTCTTTATAGCACGATGCACCAAATTTGGGAATAGGCTACGCGAATCGCCTTGAGGGGGGACTTAATCGACGCCGGAAGCTGCCCGGACACGGAGTGGCCGGATTCGGAGGATTCCATACGGTTTGTTTGACTGTTCTGCGAAGGACTGCTACACTCCTTTTCGGCGCAATGCGGGCGCATAACAATGAGTATCACTATGATCACTATAGACCCTTCTCATGTGAATGAGAGGGGATTTTTTCTACCTGTTCGAGCGTAGGGAGCGACGTTAAAGAAGTGACTAGCGAGACTACCGTAGTGCTGGACGCCGCGGGTGTAGACGCCGCGATACACCGCATGGCCCAAGAAATCGTGGCTGGCAATGAGTCCATGGACGAAGTCGTCCTTCTGGGAATTCTGAAACGGGGCCGTCCGCTGGCGGAACGGCTGGCCGAAGAGATTTCCAAGATGAGCGGAGTCAAACCGCGCATAGGATCGCTGGCAACCACGCTATATCGCGACGACTTGCGTAGCGGCAAGAAACCGAATCTGGCAGGAAATGTCACCCACTTCGATTTTGATGTGGAAGGGGTGACCGTGGTCCTGGTGGATGACGTTCTGTCTACCGGCAGGACGGTGCGGGCCGCTCTGGACGAGATTATCGATTATGGCAGGCCCAAGCGGGTGCAGTTGGCGTGCCTGGTGGACCGCGGACATCGTGAATTGCCGATACGCGCGGACTATCTGGGGTGGTCTCTCGCGACGAACCCGGAAGACCACGTGTCGGTTCGGCTTAAGGAAGCCGATGGTGAGGATGCTGTTCTGCTGGAACGTATAGCGGCGGAGTCCGGCGAGTAACCGGGCTCGGCTTTTTGATAATGGTGTCTGTCCCAAGCTGACAACAACGGGGAAGATGCAAAGTGGTACATGCGGAGGAAGAGGGATTCACCTGGACGCGCAAGGACCTGACGGCTTTAGAGGACTTGTCGCGTCGGGAACTGGAAATGATTCTCGACACGGCGCCGCAATTTGTTGCGGTGTCGAAACGTGAGAGCGGCATAAAGAAAGTGCCGCTGTTGCAGGGCCGGCTCGTCGTGAATTGGTTTTTCGAGCCGAGCACGCGCACACGCACGTCGTTCGAGCTGGCGGCCAAACGCCTGAGTGCCGACACGCTCACCATGAACGTGCAAGTGTCGAGTTCCAAGAAAGGGGAGACCCTCCACGATACGTTGGACAATATCGAGGCGATGCACAGCGATGTCGTCGTGATTCGCCACAGTATGGCCGGGGCGGCGCACATACTTGCCGAACGGCACGAGTCTCACATCATCAATGCCGGAGACGGCGCACACGAGCATCCCACGCAGGGTTTGTTGGACGCGTACACGATGCGCGAGCACGTCCGTAAATTGCGCAATGACCCGCAGGCAAGTTTGGATGGTATCCGCGTGGCGATCATTGGCGACATCACTCACAGCCGTGTGGCGCGCAGCAATATCTGGGGCCTGACCAAGCTCGGAGCAAAGGTCCGGCTGTGCGGGCCGAGCACGCTGATGCCGGTCGAAATCAAGCGGATGGGCGCGGAGACGACGCATGATTTGCGAGAGGCCATCTGCGACGCGGACGTGGTATACGCGCTGCGCATTCAATTGGAGCGTCAAGCGAAGTGCCTTTTCCCGAGCATGCGCGAGTACATTCGACTGTTCCGAATCGACAACGAATCGTTGCGCGCGGCTCCCAAGCACGCGTTGGTGATGCATCCCGGTCCCATAAACCGTGATATTGAGCTTGCCAGCGAAGTGGCCGACGGTCCCCGCAGCGTAATCCTTGAACAAGTGAGCAACGGTGTGGCGGTGCGCATGGCAGTCATGCACCTGCTGATAAACGGTGGCCAGAGCTGACGCAGCCAGTGTCAGGCCGCAAGCACAGGAGTGGAGTCGAAGATGAGTCTTGCCATCGTTAACGGTCATCTGATAGAGCCGACATCGGGCATTTCCGAGCCCGTGGACATCCTTGTCGAGGGGAAGAAGGTTACAAAGATCGGCAAGAACCTCAAGGGTGACGAGACCATCGACGCAAAGGGATGCATTGTTTGCCCGGGTTTGGTCGATGTGCACGTTCACTTCCGCGAACCTGGGTACGAATCCAAGGAGACCATCGCTACCGGCAGCCGCGCCGCGGCAAAGGGAGGCGTGACGTCGGTTGTCACCATGGCGAACACGCGTCCCGTGATTGATAACGCGGGTATGGTCGAATTCGTCAACCGGCGCGCGCGCGAGACAGCGATAATCAAGGTTTGGCCCGCGGCATGCGCAACCAAGGGCATGGAAGGCGCCGAGATGACGGAAATGGCCGAATTGAAGGCCGTCGGCGCCGTGGCCGTTACCGACGATGGAAAGGATATCGCCAGCAGTTGGGTCATGCGGCGCGTGCTTGAGTATGCGACGATGTGCGGCCTGACGTATATGGCACACTGCGAAGACGAGACCCTTGCCGAAGGCGGCGCGATGAACGAAGGCTATAATTCAACGCGCCTGGGCATCCCCGGCCTGCCAAAAGCCGTTGAAGAGATTCGGATCGATCGCAACATCCGGTTGGCGGAACTGAGTAAGGCGAGAATTCACATTCAGCACGTTACCAGCAAAGGCGGCGTGGACATCATTCGGCGCGCCAAGAAGCGTGGCCTTCCCGTGACGTGCGAGACCGGGCCGCACTACTGGATGCTGACGGACGACGCGGTCGTCGGATTCGGCACCAACGCCAAGATGAATCCACCGTTGCGTGAAGCGGAAGACGTGGCGGCCGTTCGCGAGGGCTTGGCGGATGGGACCATCGACTGCATCGCCACGGACCACGCGCCGCATACGCAGACCGAAAAGGACGTGGAGTTTCAGTTGGCTCCGTTTGGCATCGTCGGTCTTGAGACGTTGCTGGCCGCGACCATCACGGGTTTGGTGGAGCCGGGAGTCCTGACCATGGAACGGGCAATCGCGCTCCTGACTTCAGCCCCAGCCAAAATCTTCAATCTGAATGCGGGTGTCTTGCGCGAAGGCGGTCCCGCCGACATTGCCGTGTTCGATCCGAAAGCCGAATGGGTCGTCGATCCTGAGACTTTTCATTCCCGCAGCCGCAACACGCCCTTCAAAGGCATGACGTTACGCGGCCTCGTCAAGGCGACGCTTTGCGACGGAGCCGTGGTTTACTGGGCGTAAAGCACGTCATTCGACAGATTGTCAGATCCTCGGGCGGGCCGCTTCCGAGAGGGCAATGCGCAACTGGTCGCAGCTCTCGTAGCGCTTGGCGGGGTCTTTCTCAAGCATCTTCATGATGATGTCGCCGATGGCCTGGGGGCACTTGCGGTTCACCATCGAAGGATGAAGCGGTACCACGCGGAGATGGCAGTTGTAGAGTTTCGCCAGGCTATCCACTTCGAATGGCACTTTCCCCGCGAACATCAGATAGAGGGTAATGCCCAGCGAGTAGATATCCGCGCGCGGGGTGGCTTTGATCTTGCTGATAATCTCCGGCGCGACGTACATTGGCGTGATCTGTTCGACAATACCGCTGTCGATGAATCCGAACATCTTGTCGCGGCAGAGGGAATAGTCCGAGAGCTTCGCGATGCCCGAGCGCGTGAACAAGATGTTGGCGGGCTTGAGATCGTGGTGTGTAAAGCCTTGATCGTGGATGTACTGCAGTCCGTTGCAGATCTGCGATACCACGACTACGCGCTCCTGGAGATTCCACGGACGATTCTCGATGTACCACTTGAGGTCAGGGCCGTCGACGTATTCCATGGTCATGCACAGACCTTCGGGTCCGTCGATAAATTCCGTGACCTTCACCACGTTCTGGTGATTGAACTTGCTGAAGACTTTGATGTTCTTGGCGAAATCACGAATCTGGGCCTTGTTGCGGAAGAAATTCGCGTGAAACACTTTGACCGCGACGACTTCGCCCTTCTCCAGATCGATGCCGCGGTAGACGGTGCCTGTGCCGCCGCGACCGAGAAGCCGGTCGAGTTTGAAATGGTATATCGCGAGCCTATCGGGCAGTTCTTGCTTCATGGCGAAATCCCACCGGTCCTATAGTCTAGGGTAGCGACGCGCTCACCCGCGACTACAGACCCAAATCGATTTGAGGCGCATCGCCCCAAAGTCCATCCAAGTCGTAGTACTCCCGCGCATCCTGGCGAAAGATATGAACAATGATGTTGCCGAAGTCGAGCACCAGCCAGTTGGAAGAATGCGAACCCTCCGAATGCAGGGTCTTTAGGCCAATCTCGTGCATACCCGCCGAAATCGCGCTGTAGACGGCCTTCAAGTGAGGTTCACTGGTGGCGGAACAGACGATGAAACTATCGGCAATCAACGTCAATCCTCGCACGTCGTATGCGCGAATATCGACCGCCTTTTTGTCATCCGCTAACGCCGCTGCGCGCCGCGTGTTGGGAAGGAAATCGGGTTCTTCAGAAACGGATTTCTTAACGAGTCGAGCCAAGCTTAATGGGTACTCCCAGAGAGTTGCTTACCAGAGTGCTCTCAGTTCTCGGACAGGACTTTCCGGAGCGCGTCGTTCGCGACCTTCGGATTGGCCTTGCCTTTTGTTGCCTTCATCAACTGCCCGACCAGGAAGCCAAGGGCCTTCTCCTTGCCTCCCCGGAAATCGGCCACCGGGCCCGGATTGTCCGCAAGGACCTGCCGGGCAACGGCCTCGATTTCCGCCGTATCGCTGATCTGGACCAAGCCCTTCTCCGCGACGAGCGCCTTGGCATCTTTGCCGGTGGCATACATCTCTGGAAGCAGGTCCTTGGCAATCTTCCCACTAATTGTACCATCCTCGATGAGGAGGATCATGGCGGCGAGGTTCTCGGGTTTCACGGGGCATGCCGCGATATCCACCTTCTGTTCCGTGAGCATGCCTTGAAGGTCGCCCATCACCCAGTTGGCCGCCGGTTTCGATGGCGCGCCCGCCTTGACCACGGCCTC
Organism: Candidatus Hydrogenedentota bacterium; assembly: GCA_019695095.1. NCBI lineage: Bacteria > Pseudomonadati > Candidatus Hydrogenedentota > Candidatus Hydrogenedentota bacterium. The sequence goes on along the minus strand of JAIBAQ010000042.1, from coordinate 1,141 downwards.
GTAGTAGTCGGCCATGGGGCGTTCCGAAGTGAGCACCCCCGCGTCGTAGGTGGTAAGGCCGTACTGCGACTCGAAGCGTGCGAGTCTTGCCTTGGGCAACTCCGGCAGGGATTCGCGGATGCGCTTCTCCCATGCCTCGTCGATCACCATCGGCACAAGGTCCGGCTCGGGGAAATAACGGTAGTCGTGGGCCGATTCCTTTTGGCGCTGCGAGAAGGTGATGCCGCGGTTGGCATCCCAGCCGCGCGTTTCTTGGACAATCTTCCCGCCCTCTTCGAGCACGGCCTGTTGCCGCGCGATTTCGTACGCGATGGCTTTGTGGACGCCGCTGAACGACGCCACGTTCTTCACCTCGGTCTTGGTGCCGAATTCCTTCTGACCCACCGGGCGCAGACTGATATTGGCCTCGGCGCGCAACGACCCTTCTTCCATGTTGCAGTCGCTGACCTCGAGGTAGCGGAGCAACTGTTTAAGGTCGGTAAGATAGGCGTAGGCTTCGTCCGCGCTTCGGATATCCGGTTCGGTGACGATTTCGAGCAAGGCCAAGCCGGACCGGTTGAAGTCGACGCCGCTGTCGCCGCCGCCGATGGTGTGCGTGTTGCGGGCCGTATCCTCTTCCAGGTGGGCGCGCGTGATTCCGATGCGCTTCGTTTCGCCGTTGACCAACACATCAATGTGCCCGTTGTAACAGAGCGGTAAATCGTACTGGCTAATCTGGTAGTTCTTGGCGAGGTCGGGGTAGAAGTAGTTCTTGCGGTCCATCTTCGACCAGCGCGAAATGGTGCAGCCGAGCGCCACGCCGACGGCCACGGAGAATTCCACGGCGCGCTTGTTGATGGTGGGCAACACGCCGGGCATGCCAAGGCAGATCGGGCACACATTGGTGTTGGCGGGCGCGTTGAAATCCGTGCTGCACCCGCAGAACACCTTCGACTTCGTGCTGAGTTCGACGTGGACTTCCAAGCCGATGACGGCCTCGTATTTCATAGTGCTCTCTTCGATTCCTGTTGCCGCCAAAACGGCGGCCTGTTGCCCGAGGCTATTGAAGACCCGCGGGCGTTCCCATGTCGAATCCGCGCGCCTTTTCGTACGTCGACGCGACGCGGAAAATCGTCTCTTCTGCAAACGGCTTCGCCAGAAT